>CAURRB010000012.1:0-38523 GCA_963527085.1 Streptococcus oralis | reverse complement strand
GGACGATCATCCCAAGCATAGACACGATCCTCAGAACTCGTTTGCTGTTTGACCAAACTAGCAAGACGTTCTCTCTCCTGATAAGTCGCCGGATGTGAAAGGTAGCGACTCAGGATAGGAAGAGCAATGAGGTAGGCGAGGGCAAGCAGTGGTAGATAGAAATTCCCTTTAATAAAAGAGGCTTTTTCCTCACGTCTTCTACGACGACTCCCTCCCTCCGAAACATCTTCCTTGATCCCTGTCAGAAGGAGCAAGACCAAGAAAGGAAGGAGAATAACGAGACGAGTACCGTTGACAGGTTCATTTGAGAGAATCAAGATTCCCAAAGAAACCAACAAGCCCAAGCTAGCAGCAATTGATAAGGCATATTGCTTGGCTGGTTTTGACTGGAATAAACCAGTAAAGAGCAAACCAAGGGAACCTAGCCCCACAGCAAGCAAGCCATAGAAAGCCGCATTTTCAAGTAAATGCGAATTTGAGAAAAGGCTAAGAGTATTTACTGGATATAAGGTCTGGCTAATGGCATCCCCAAAACTACCTGCCCACACTGTATAGTAGCCTAAAGGATAGAATAAGAGTGAGAATCCTAAGGCTGACGCAAAGAACTGATATAATCCGTGAACAAAGCGGCCTTTGCCTAGATTAAAGCCAATGATACCCAGAGCCAGTACAGCCGCAAACAAGGCGGTTGGAATCGGTGCAAGGAAGAAAGCGAGAGCAAGACTCATCCCCACTCTTACAAATCCTTTGTCGTCATTTGGATAAGCTAAGTAGTTCGTAACAACACTCAATGAATAAAATAGGAAAGGCAAGGCTAGCAAGAGAGCATAGCCACCACCAAAAGCGAGGCCTGCTACAAGCAAGTATAAAATAAAGACAACTCGCTTCGCTTCCTTTTCTTGGCCGACAAGAGTATTCGCAGCCTTAAAAAGAAAAATACCTGCTCCAAACAAAGCCAACCACTCAACCAAAGCAAGCAGAATACTTCCTAGGGAAAGATAGGTTAGCAAGTAATAGAGCAATCCATTCGTTCCAAAGTAATCTGTATACATTTGACCATTTTGATGCAAGGCCCAACCGGTATAAAGATCCTGACTTTGTTGCGGACTGACTACACCAAAAATAAAAGGCAGGACAACCGAAATGGCTGTGGCCACTAAACTCCAAAGCATGATACTAAAAAAGGGAATGGGAGCTCCTTCTCGTTTCTCTGGCACTGACCAGTCTTGGTAATGAGATTCTTCTTGCTTCTCATCTATTTTCCCGTATACGTTCATTCAATTTCTCCTCTAAGTTTATCTGTTTTAGTATATCAAAATCTTACAGGAATGTCAGCTTGGGATTGATATTTGCTGAATTTCTTATCCAATATCGCAAAGCGTTCGATTTCACAAAAACGGTGAAATCGGCTGTTTCTATACTCTCTGATAAAATCATCATCTTCTAGATTAAGCATGGTTTTCTCCTTTACTTATCTATTCGCAAGAAGACAAAAAAGATCCAGCTTTGGGCTAGATCTTAGTGGATAGTTAGAGCATAGGTGCAAACAACTGGACAATTTCCTTGATCAGGCTTTGATACCAGCTAGTTTTGATGGTGTGGGGATAGATTTCCTGAGAAACCTTAAAAATTTCTTCGAAGTCCCTTTCAATATCGATGATGGACTGCGTTCTATAAAGCAAGACGGCATTTTCATAGTGGTGAAGCAAACTCCGATAGTCAAAATTGATGGTTCCCACAGTAGCCACTTCTCCATCGACAAGCATTTGCTTGCTATGAAGGAATCCCGGACTGTACTCATAAATACGAACCCCCGCAGATAACAAGTCTGGATAGGCTCCTCGAGTAACTAACTGAATAACCTTCTTATCTGGGATACAAGGTGTCACAATTCGCACATCTACCCCTCTCAGAGCTGCATTTTTGATACTTTCAGTTAGATCGTAGTCAGCAATTAGATAGGGAGTCGTGATATAGACGTAATCTGTAGCTTGATTGATAAGATTTTGGTAGACCGTTTTTCCAACTTGAGCTCTGTATATGGGTTTTGGTCCACTACTATAGGGAATACAGAGCCCCATCCCATCTTTGGGCTGATTTTCAAGATGGTATTGGTCAAAGTCACTAATCTCCCCACGGTTGATATACCAGGCAGATAAAAAGAGTCTGGTAAAAGCTTTAACTGCTGGTCCATCCAGACGAATACCGCTATCCTTCCAATAACCAAAGCGTTCGATATGGTTGATATACTCATCGGCCAGATTGATACCACCTGTATAGGCAAATTGACCATCGATAATCATGATTTTACGGTGGTCACGGTTGTTATAGGCAACAGTCAAGCGCGGAATCACCTTGTTAAATTTATGAGCTTCAATCCCTCGGCTACGAAGCTGGATGGTGTAATCTCCAGGCAAGGTTGCCATACAACCAATATCATCATAGAGAAGCTTCACCTCTACTCCTTGAGCTGCCTTTTCTTCCAAAATCTCCAAAATACTATCCCACATCAATCCTTCTTCGATGATATAGTATTCGAGAAAGATAAACTTCTCTGCTTTCTTGAGATCCTCTAGCATCTGATGCCACATGCTTTCACCAGATGCAAAAAATTGTGTATCCGTTCGATCATAGACATCAGCATTCGTGTCCATACTGAGTAGGGATTTGATGACGCCATAAGCAGACTTGTCTTGTTCCTTTAACTCCAAACGGAGGGCTCTGCTATTATCCTCTCGGTCAACCATTGATTGGAGTTGTTTCAACTGCTTGATCTCTTTTTTAGATAGACGGCGTTCTCCAAACATGATATAGAGCAAGGGACCAAATACTGGAACAAAGGCTACTAACAGCCATGTTACCTTGCTTTCTGGATTCATAGACCGATTAACAATCGATACAATGGTCGCTAAGCTCACTAAAATGACTAGGATAATCCAGATAATTGGAGCCATCTGCCCTAGATAGAGAAATAAACCAAAGACGATAAACAACTCTGCCAACATGATGGTAATACTAAAACCATACTTGGACATGAGTAGCTGCATTTTTCTAGCTGTCATACATCCCCTTCCTTTTCTAACATTCTCCTTAACTCCTTGATGAACTAATGTTTCTACTAGTATACCTCAGTTCAGGGGTAGATGGCAACCTTTTGCACTTGCTCAAGTTCCAGTCGTTCCGTGTTTAGATGATTATTACAATTTCAGAGCCAACATATTGACCGTCATACCAGCTGCAGTCCCCATAAGGTAGACGACATCTCCCTCCTTGATAAGTCCATGCTCCAAAGAATAAGCCAGGCCAAACGGTACAGAGACTGACACCATATTTCCATAGTCAGTGACGAGATTGAGGTACTGATCCTCGGCCACACCTAGTTTTTCCATGACCAAAGGAAGAGCACGACTTGCTTGGTGAGGAATGATATAGTCCACGTCTGCCAAGGCTAGCTGTGTTTTTTCTTGAAACTCTTCAAACATGACTGGGATTTTACGAGCAGACAAGAGGAGGATTTTCTTTCCTTTCATATCAAACATATAGTTGGTCTTCGTCGCTTCAGAGTACTCTTTTGGTTGAAAAGAAGTTAGACCTCCACGAATCTCCGTATCGTGAGCTCCTTCTGACCAAGTACGTTGGAGACTAGCAATGATCCCTTTTTCCTGATGACTTTTTTGGAAAATAAAGGCTGCTGCCCCGTCACTAAAGAGTTCAAAACTTTCTTTTTGCTTGGGATTGAGCCCTAAACTTCCAACCTCACTAGACACAATCAAGACACGATTGTATTCGCCCGCCTCAATCAAGTGGGACATAGTCGATAGAGCAGAAATAAAGCTGGTACAGGTTGTATTGATATCCATAGCTGGAATTGAGAGTCCTTTTGCCACGCGCTCATGAATCAAGGCAGCCGTACAAGGAATCGGCTGAACTCCAACTGCACTAGCTGATACAAGGCAATCGATATCTTTAATTTCCAAATTTGCATGTTCAAGTGCACGGTGGATAGCTCCTTCTGCCAAGTCGAGTTGCGTTTCTTCATTTTCAACTACACGATAACGGGTCTGGTCTTTAAATTGAACTGTATGCTTTGGAAGGCAAATGCCATAACCTGCGATTTCTACATGTCTTTTTACTTCTGTCATTGTCTTTTTTCCTTTCATAAACGTTGGATACGTTTGAGTTTACGGCTAGTATCCCAGTGATAATCTGAAAATTGGATTTGAGGAACTATGAACTCTTTTTGCTGAGCCAAGAGTTGGAACTGTGCTAAAATTGCTGTCTCTACGTCCTCATCTCGTTGGCTTAGGCAAACTTCCACTAACTTCTCGGAATGTTGCTTGACTTGGTAATCTCCTACATCCTCCACAAAGAGGATGCAACGTCTGATAAAGTCAGGATAGATCGTTACCTGCCCCCCATCCAGTCCTTCAAAATAGAAGATGTCGTCAGAGCGTCCTTCGACCTTGTCAATCCGTGTATAGTAGGAGCCACAGGGACAAGGCTCCGGATTTTCAACCAAGATATCATTGAGCTGGTAGCGATAAACAGGCTGACTACTTCGCTTAAAGTCCGTAATCACTGGATAAAAACGGCGGTCATCTAGATACTGCTTTTCCACAAAGATAATGTCTTCGTTGAGATGTAGATTGCCAGCTGAGCAAGTGCAGGCTAGGAAACCTTCTGTCGCCTGATAAACTTGGTCAATGATGGATAGTGAAAAGGCTTCTGCGATCCGTCCCCTATCACTATCTTCCAAGATTTCCGCCACCGAAACGATTTTTTGTGGGTGAATAGCTAACTCTCCAGCCTTTAGTCGTTTGCTCAATTCAATTAACATTGAGGCTGGTGCCACAATAATCGTTGGTTGATAGTGGTTGAGTCGCTCTATATGCTCATCTGTATGTTTAAAAATATCAAAGTACTCTAACCGAATGAGCGCTGTATTAATGGTTTGATAGAGTTCATTATCAGCTCTCAGAAAAAAAGCGATGCGGTGGCCAAACAGCTGACCCTTTGGCAACATCTTGGCCAAGATAGCCGCTGCCCACATACTACGCTCTTTCTCTGTTGTGATAAAGAGGCCTCGATGTCCAGACGTCCCTGAAGACAGCCCAACCGCCACTTCACCTTTAAGTTCAGTGAAGTCACGGCTCTTCTCGCTTTCAATAGCCAAGCTCAAGGCTTCATCACGATCCACTCCTTGGGTGTTGAGCTCATTGAAATGTTCCATCATAAAAGCCTTGTCCATATGGTCAAAGTTGCTAGGAACCCCATTTTTAAAGTAGGGCGACTCTCGCTTTAAAAAGTCCATATAGTTAGCTAATTGCTTTTTCTGATAGTTTTCTACAGCTTCTCGAGATTTGAAATGATGAAGCCAACGAGTTTGGATAAAGGTTTTAAGAAAGGTTATTTTTTTCATATAAGATTGACTCTATCCTTTCTACAGGATCATGGCTAACAACTACCTCAATACCGGCCTTTAAGACTTCCTCCAGAAACTCTGTCCCCCTGATATAGTCAGCCTTATTATCCTGGACCAAGGAAGGAATCAGGTGCATCTGCTTGGTATAAGGTAAGAGGTCAATTCCCCAACAGAGGTCCGCTGCAATGAGGAGATTAAGGTCTGGAAAATATAGACAGGCTTGCCCCCTAGCATGCCCGTCAACAGAGGCTACTAGGATACTGCCATCTCCAAAAAGATCACAAATCGGACGATAGGGAAAAGTTGAAACTTGCTGGTCAGCTCTGATAATGGTTAGATTTTTCTCAAAAGAAGCAGGTAAAAACTCCTTGAAAATCAAGTCTTTCAACTTGGGTTTTTGGTAGACTTCATATACTTCTTTTGTCAAGATAAAGGTTGCATGAGGAAAGAAACTTGCTCCTCCCAGATGATCTGGATGTAGGTGCGATAGAAGAACATAGTTAATTTCTTCTGGTTTGATTCCCTTCGCTTCCAGCAAACGTGAAATCTGGTCCTTCTCCGTCATTTGAACGGGCGTTCCTAGCCGATAGAAGCCATAGCGAAGATGGGTCTTAATATCGTAATGATAGCCTGTGTCATAGAGGAGATAGCCCTTGTCCCTGTGTTTGATAAGGAAAACACCGGCTGGGAAGGTCATCTTTTTATTCTTGACTCCCTTAAATAGCAAACCTGTGTAGCTGGTACAGTAGCCTGCTGGGAAATAATCAATGCTTTCGATAATCTTGGACATATTGTTCAATCCCTTCCGAAATACTGATTTGAGGGCGATACCCCAAGTCTCGCTCCGCCTTGCTGATGTCCAGCGTCTGACTATAACGGAGCAGATAATAGGTATAGAGTGTCAGAGGCGGTTCACCTTTGAGTTTCAAGACCTTATACAGAAACTCTAAACTACTAGCAATAACTGAAAGAAGAGGGGCTGGCACTTTTCTGTATGCTATTGGATAGCCCAACCCTCTCAAGGTTTCTTCTATCAAATCCTTAAAGGCTCTTGGTTCCCCATTGGTAATATTATAAACTTCGCCACTAGCTTGAGGAGCCTCTAGTGCCAAGCGAATTGCCAGAGCAACATTTTCCACACAGGTCATATCCATGAGCTGACGACCATCCCCTATCAAGGGAATGCCAATCTTCTGACTGAGTTTGAGAACTCGGGGCAAAATACTGGTATCCCCAATCCCAAAAAGCCCACGAGGTCGTAAGATAATACTCGGAACATCGGGATAATCCTTAAACAGCTTCTCCGAAGCCAGCTTACTACGAATGTAGTTGTTCAGATTATTTTCCTGAGGCGCAGCACTTTCTTTGATAGCTAGCTGATCTCGAGGCGCAGCATAGATGCTAGGCGAGGACACATAAACCAAACGCTGAATACCAGCCTCTCGGCAAGCATCCAGAACATACTTAGTCCCTAAGACATTTGTCTGGTAGAAATCCACCCAAGGTCCCCAGACGGTAGAAAGAGCACCCGCATGCACAACCATGTCCATCCCCTGACAAGCCCGAGCCAAGTCCTCTTGCTTGGTCAAATCTCCCTGAAAAAATGATACTAGGGAGTTCTCCAAAGACTGGGCCACCTTGCGATTGCGTCCAAAAGCGCGTACCTGATAGCCCTGCTGACTGAGCTCTTCAACAACATACTTACCTAGAAAGCCCGTAGCACCTGTTACTAATACTTTCTTCATATCCTATTTCTCCTTGTCCCCTAAGAGCCGATGTATTTCGCTCTTCAGAATCTCTGTTGGCTGATAGATTTGAGCTGCACGACTAAGTTTGTTCAATTCCGACCAGCCATCTCTAGCCAATAGCTCACCAAAAGCGCGTCCAATCGCTTCTCTATCCTCTCGTTTAGCAGTCAAGGCAATCCCTGCTTCTAGCCCACGAACTGCATAGTCATACTGATCATAGTCATGAGGGAGAATCAAGGCAGGCTTGCCATAGATGATACACTGGTAAAAAATACCCGCACCGCCATGATGAATGACATAGTCCATCTGGGGAATGTATTCCTTATAGGGAAGATAGGATACCACAGAAACATTGTCCATGACCTCCTCACATTGGAAATCTTGTCCGCCGAACCCCAGAGTTACAAAGAAGTGACAGTCCGGATGGGCTTTTGCCAATTGTTGTGTCTGATAGAGGAGATTGTCTTTGGCCCATGCTAGCTGAGTGCCACAGGAGACAAGGACCTTCTTATAACCTGCATAAGGAGACAAATCGAGGGGATAATTTTCTGCCCTCTCAATCGAAGAGCCAAAAGGTCCCACCCAAAGGTAGTGCTCTGGAAAACCACTTTTCAGCTCCAACTCTTTCATCCCAATTCCCAAGGTGGAATAGGGTGAATAGATGGTTTCCTGACCTTTCTGATTGTAGAGCTTAAAATCGTAACGTTTCAATCGTTCTCTCAATAAAAAGCTTACGATTCGTTTCCCTAAACGAGTCCCTTTTCTTCCTAGCCATTGCAGACCAGATTGGAAAGATGTTTTTGGACTGCCCATTCCTCCAAAGAAACAAGGTGGTCCATCTGTCGTTTCAATGGCAAACTGTGTCGCCATCGTGGTAATCCAGGGAATATTCAACTGTTCTGCAACAAGTCCTCCAGAGAGGGTTATAAAGTCCGCAATCACAATATCCGGTCTATTTTCCTGCCACTCTTGCACTAATTGATCTGAAACCACATTGATCAAATCAAGACTAGCTGACAACTGTCGATAAGCAGAAAACAGGTTTAATTGACCTTCATTGTTGGCTACACGCTCAAACTCATCTACACAATTTTCTAAAATGGGAATCACCCGGAATCCCATCTCCTCTGCTACAGTTTTTCGTTGCGGTCCTGTAAATAATCGAATCTCATACAAGGGATCCTTCAACAAGGGGGCAAGTAAATTCAGTGTTGGGAAGAGATGCCCACTCAAGGGAACTACAACCACATCAATTTTGATTTTTCTCATATGTCTAGGATAGCAAATTTTTAAAAAAAGAACTACCAAAATGATAGTTCTTTCCAATATTATTTATATTTTGAGGAACAAGTCCCGTCTACTCTACTTGATTTTTAGAAGAGTTCTTTGTAGAGAGCAATGGTTTCTTCTAAAGTTGGCATAAATGGATTTCCAGGTGCACATGCATCAATCAAAGCATTCTTAGAAAGGTAGTCAAAGTCAAAGTCTTTTTCTTGTATACCGAGTTCAGTGAGTTTCTTCGGAATACCTACTGTTTCAGACAGTTTTTCAATTTCAGCAATAGCATAGTCAGCACATTCTTGGTCTGTTTTCCCCTCCACATGGAGTCCCAAAGCCTTGGCTACATTGCGGAAAGCTTCTGGTACACGTTTGGCATTTTCACGTTCTACAACTGGGAGAAGCATGGCACAGCAGACACCATGCGGCAAGTTATATACCGCACCGAGTTGGTGAGCCATAGAATGAACATAGCCCAAACCAGCATTGTTAAAGCTCATACCACCGAGGAAGATGGCATTGACCATCGCCTCACGCGCTTCAATATCTTGGCCATTTGCCACAGCACGAGGAAGATACTCTTTGATGAGTTCAATCGCTCCGATAGAGAGTTTCTTGGTCACATTATAAGCACCTGGTGTTACCAAGGCCTCGACAGCGTGGGTAAGAGCATCCATACCTGTCGCTGCTGTCAATCCTTTCGGTTTTGAAAGCATGAGTTCTGGATCATTGACAGAGATAAGGGCAAGGCTGTTCTTATCAACCATTACCATCTTGACCTTGCGCTCTTCGTCAGTAATGACATAGTTGATGGTGATTTCTGCAGAAGTTCCAGCTGTTGTATTGATTGCAACCACTGGCAATCCTTTTTTAGCAGACTTGTGGAGACCTTCGTAGTCCTGTGGTTTTCCACCATTTGTAGCGATGATGGAAATACAGCTCGCTGCATCCTGAGGTGAGCCTCCTCCAAGACTGATGATGAAGTCACATCCATGCTCTTCCAAAGCAGCCACTCCGTCTGTGACGTTCTTGCAAGTCGGATTTGGCTCCACATCGCTAAAAATCACATATTCGATCCCTTCAGCATTTAAGGGTTTTAGGACTTTGGGTAAAATATCACTACCTTCGATGAACTTATCTGTCACCAAAAGGGCCTTCTTATACCCCAGTTCCTTGATATACGGACCTACTTCATTTACAACACCTTTACCAATAAGGTTAACTGCCGGAACGTAAAATGTAGCCATATGCTTTTCCTCCTGCGCCTTTGCGCTATTTGATTATTTACTATAAGTATACGACCTTATAAGAAGTTTTACAAATGTTTGTAAGCGTTTTAAGTAAAAAGTTAGTAAAGAACAGTCAGCTTTTTTTCAAGAAAAAAAGCTCCAAAAAGATAAATTTCATCTCATTGGAACTTTTACTGAATGATTATTGCTTAGTTAAGACCACTCGGTCAGATGCCTCTCGGTCCATATCATCGATAATCAATTGATTACCATTAACCGTGTAAATTTTGACATCATCTCCGATAATGACACGTTGATTTTCTGGCTCAAAGCTGACTTGCTTGATTTCCTTATCTCCATCTGGCTCGACCTCAGTCCAGGTACCAGTTTTACCTGTTACAACAAGAGTGATTTGGTCATTCTCATCTTTTCCAGTATAGGTACCATCAATGTTCGTAGGTTGAGCTACAGTAGTGTCCTGACTTGAGGATGCCTGTGGTTGACTAGCACTTGTCGCAGCGCTAGAAGATGATTCTTGTTGAGTAGATGATTGCTGAGCAGATTGCTGGGTAGGGGCTTGTACCTTAGGTCCACAAGCTGCTAAAAGACTAAGAATTGCTAGGGAAGCAATAGAAAGTGTGAATGTTTTCGTTTTCATAGCGATTTCCTTTCTTTTGTGCCAATGTTTTGCTGGATCAGTTTCCAGATGTACCTCCTACCTCAAGTATAACAACTTAAGCCTAGAAGGTCAACTAATCCCATCGCTTCCCAGCAAACTCGCTCGGACTTCTGAGATAAAGTAGAGCGAGCCCGTCACGAAAAGCAGGTCCTGATCATTGGCCTTATCTTCAAATTCTCTGATAAAGTCCCCATAGGAAGGAATCAAATCGTAACCTGCCACATCCTTTTCATCCAGAGAGCCTTGGTAGTCAAAGCCTGTTACCTTAAGTTTTACCTGAGGCAACTGCTCCGTTAGATAGCCTAACATCCCCTGATAATCCTTGCGTTTAAGTGCTCCAAAAAGGATGCGGGCTTGATAGCCTTGCTGGATTTTCCCCTGGATAAACTCTACTAGACGAGTCAAGGCTGGCAGATTGTGAGCCCCATCTAGGTAGATTTGCGGGCGAATCCGTTCCAATCGACCTGCCCAATGTGTCTCCTTCAAAGCCCGTCTGACAAACTCTTCTTCGACCCTTCCACCTCTTGACGCCATAAACAGAAGAAAAGTTTCTAAAGCCAAGGCGGCATTTTCTTGCTGATAAGCACCTTCCAAACCAATTTCAAGCTGGGAAAAGTTTGCTAGCTTACTTGAAAAATCCCCAGCATTCAAGGTGAAGTCTCGCCCAGCTTGATAAAGTTCAACAGCTAACTCTCTTGCTGTATTTTGACAGACAAGCTCCGCTTCTGGAGCAAGCTTGGCAATGACTGCCTGCTTGCCAGCCTTGAAAATACCAGCTTTCTGCTTGGCTATTTCCTCCAGACTATCCCCCAAGGTCTCCTGATGATCTAGCCCAATGGAAGTAATAACTGCAATCTCTCCTGTTACGACATTCGTTGTGTCAAGCAAACCACCAATCCCCACTTCTAGCAGGACTAGATCCACTCCCTGCTCTTTAAAGTAAAGCAAAGCAATCAGAGTCAGTAATTCAAAAAAGGACAACTGGTCATAGGTTTGCAAAAGCGTCTTTTCCATCTCATTGACCTGCTCCGCCAAACGGATAAAATCTGCATCAGCAATCGGTTGCCCATTAATACAGATTCGATCATGGATACTGACGATATGAGGAGAGGTGAAAGTACCAACTTTTTTACCATGAGCAACAAACAACTCCCTCATGAAGGCAATAGTTGACCCTTTACCGTTAGTCCCTGTTACGTGGATAATAGGATAAGTCTTCTCAGGATTCCCCAGCAAATCCACAGCTCGCTGCATTCGTCCAAGACCAGATCTAAAGTTTAAACCAATCCGACTATGCAGCCATTTTTCTACTTCAAACATACATGCCTCCTTAACAAAAGTCCAATCAACTACAGCATCAAAGTATGATTACAAATAAAAAACGAGGTCGGGACTAAAATCCCGACCTCTTACCTGGTTAGCTAATCACTAGCTACTATGAATTTCAACGTGGGCTAAAAACGTCCCCCGGACTTACTGACAGTCTTTATTTTTAGCGTAAGGGTAAAAATGTTCACTGAACAAATCAGTTCTCTCTTATTTTAAGGAACTGGGCTAAAAACGTTCCCCGAACGTTCCTGCGTTTCTCATTTCTGGCGCAGGGCTAAAAACATCCACTGGATGTTTTTACTCCTCCATAAAGCTGTTGAAGACTTCTTCAATCATGTTCCATTCGTCTTCTGAGTCTTCTGGGATTGGTTGCAATTCGCCTTCTGTTCCATCTTCGTTTTCGATGAATGAGTAAGCTTGGATTTCAACTTGTCCGTCTTCATCTTCTTCTGCGTTAACTGGTACTAGAAGAACATAGTTTTTACCAAATTCTTCTTTTCCGTCAATGGTCAAAAGAATTTCAAACAAGGTTTCATTTCCTTGCTCATCTACTAGTGTAATCAATTCACGTTCTTCGTGGTCATGGTTGTGATCGTGTGACATAGTTTCTCCTCTGTCTTAAAATTTTCTATCTAAATAATTTTGCAAAATCAGCTGAGCAGCCAACTTATCAATAACTTTCTTGCGTTTGTTACGGCTGATATCTGCTTGTTCAATCAACATACGTTCCGCAGCGACCGTTGTCAAACGCTCATCCTGATAGTCTACTGGCAAACCAAAGAGTTCTTCTAGCTTGGCACCATAGGCTTGACTAGCTTCTACTCGCGGTCCGCTTGTATTGTTCATGTTTTTTGGCAAACCTACTACAAAACGTTCTACCTTATAGCTGTCAACCAATTCCTTGATGCGGTCAAAACCAAACTGGCCCTGGTCCTCATTAATCTGGATGATTTCAAGTCCCTGAGCGGTGAAGCCTAGTGGATCACTAATCGCCACCCCTACTGTTTTTGAACCGACGTCCAATCCCATAATTCTCATAGATTATAGATCGACTCCTTGTCCTTTAAGGTAGTAGCGTACCAATTCTTCAACAATTTCATCACGCTCATACTTACGGATTTGATTTCGTGCATTGTTGTAACGAGGAACGTAGGCAGGGTCTCCACTCAATACATAACCGACGATCTGGTTAATCGGATTGTAGCCCTTGTCATTCAAAGAAGCATAAACATCTGTCAATGTTTCGCTAATTTCTTTCTTATTGGAATCATCCAATTTAAACCGTACAGTTTCTTCAGTAAATCCCATTCTAACACCCTCTTTCCTTAGAATAGTACTATTATAGCACATTCCCTGACGTTCTACAAATAAGTCAGTCTATTAATTTGGATTTTCTATTGTTCTGTCGCCCCATTTGCCACTCTATCAGCAATATACTGGCTAGGTTCGTTTTTTAAGAGATTTTCAAGACCGATATTTTTTAAATATTCTAGCTGAGATGCCTTTTTGACATCTAAAACTTGAAAATCATAAGTCGTTGTGGTCTGGATTTCTGTCTCGCTGAGTAGCTTGGTTTCCAGTGTAAATCCTGCTAGTTTGCGTACCTCTTGGATAGTCTCATCCTTTTCTTCCGCTTCTAGAAGCGCTTTTTGCGTCTCCTCTAGACCATTTTCAGAGATAAAGGTCTTGAGTTCATCCCCGACAGGTCGTTTTTGCTGGATGGTCAAGGTCAAAAATTGATTGCCTTTATAGGTAATGGTCTGAATCTGTTGCGTTCCATTTTCTGACTTCGGCATCAACAGGGTCTTGGTGACAACCGTATTCTTTTCGGCATTGTCCAAAACGGGAAGGTTTGATTGGATGGGGTCAGATGCTGTTGTAGAAGCAGCAGGAGTTTCCTTTTTTTGCCCACATCCCGCAAGCAAAAAGAGGAGAGCAAAACTAGCAATTAGTAACTTTTTCATAATTCCTCACTTGATTTTAAAACAAAAGAGCAAACAAGGCCAGGAGTCACTCCCAGCCTTGATGTTTTATAGAGCTGCACGTAGACGTGCTTCTGCATTTTCTACATTACGGACAGAGCGTGGCAAGAAGGCACGGATATCATCTTCTTTATAGCCGACTTGCAGGCGCTTCTCGTCAACGAGAATCGGACTCTTTAAGATCCGTGGTGTTTCCATGATTAAGTTGAGCACTTCATTGACACTCAAATCCTCGATGTCAACTCCAAGTGCCTTAGCGTAGCGGTTTTTTGACGAAACGATACTGGCAATTCCATTATCTGTTTTCGTGAGAATATCTAATAACTCTTCTCTTGTAATTCCTTCTTTACCGAGATTTTGTTCTTTATAACTTAACTGGTGGGCATTGAGCCAGGTTTTCGCTTTTTTACAGCTAGTACAACTTGAGACTGTATAAATTTTGATCATGTACCTACCCCTTTCGCTACATGTTACTATCAGTTTAGTCTATTATACCATAAAAAACATCCGACTTGCGACCTATTTTTAAAAAAAATTAACTTTTTTCGCGATTTTCGTACTTTTTTCTTGACAAAATCAATTTATAACCAACTTTTAAATTTTTTGATATACAATCGTTTCACAACTGTAACACTTATCATATAGAGAACGATAATCAAAAGCAAAAAGAGGAAATAAATTGGTTCCAAAGGGGTTAAATGAAGCAGACTAGCAATTGAAGAGTAGGGAAGGAAGGTCACAAAACTAGCTGCTAGCAAGGTTGTTCCAAGAACAAACCATGATGGACGACTTTGTAAGAAAGGAAGTTTTGCTGAACGAAGCATATGGATAACCATGGTTTGGGACCACATGGATTCAATGAACCAACCTGTCTGGAACAAAATGATAAAGTCCGTTGCAGCCTCTGCTCCGTGAGCATAGGCTTGACCTGTCGCCATTGGGACAATGACAAAATAGAGTAAGATAAAGGTCAAAATATCAAAGGCAGAAGAAATCGGACCCATCCAAATCATAAAGCGAGTAATAGACTTTGCTTCCCACTTATGAGGATGTTTCAAAAAGTCTTCATCCACATTATCAAATGGCAAGGCAATGCAAGAAAGATCATAGACTAGGTTCAACACAATCAAGTGAATCGGAGCCATAGGAAGGAAAGGTAAAAAGATACCAGACACTAACAGAGAGAAAATGTTCCCGAAATTAGAGCTGACCGTCATCTTGATATATTTGGTCATATTAGCGTAGACTTTGCGTCCTTCAACCAGCCCTTTTTCAAGCACCATCAAATCCTTATCTAGCAAAATGACATCAGCCGTTTCTTTGGCAATATCTACTGCTGTATCAACAGAAATCCCCACATCTGCTACTTTCATAGAAGGGGCATCATTGATCCCATCTCCCATATAGCCGACACAATGTCCATTCGATTTGATTTGTAAAATGATTCGTGCTTTTTGATCCGGAGAGAGTTTGGCAAAGACAGTCACTTTCTCAACTGCTTGGGCTAACTCTTCGTCCGTCATGGCGTCAATATCAGAACCCAACAAGATTTGATCAACGTCTAAACCAACTTTTTCGCAAACTGCTTGGGTCACCTTCTCATTGTCCCCCGTCAAGATCTTTGTTTGAACACCGTGTTCTAACAAAGCTTGGATAGCAGGTGCTGCTGATGGTTTTGGTGGATCTAGAAAGGCAAGATATCCTGTTAGAATCATCTCTTTTTCATCTTCAACGGAGTAAGCAAAACCTTCTTTTAGGCCTGTTTTATAGGCGACTCCCAAGACTCGCAAGCCTTGCTGATTGAGTTGATCTACTTCTTTTAAGATTTCCACTCGGATATCATCCGTCAGAGGGCTAATCTGACCTTGATATTCCACATGGGTTGAAATCGCAAGCATTTCCTCTAGAGCACCCTTGGTTACCAAACTAACAACTTCGTTCTCATCCTTGACGATGACACTCATCCGTCTGCGTTCAAAATCAAAGGGTAATTCATCTATTTTTTGGAAGCTAGTATCCAAATTTTGTAGAATGGCGTGTTCTTTAGCTTCTTTTTCAGTTCTACTGATAATGGCACGGTCCATCAAGTTTTTCAAACCCGTTTGAAAATAGGAATTGAGGTAGGCCCGTCTCAACACAGACAAATCCAAATCTCCATGTATATCCAAAGGATATTCAAGGACAATTTCGTCTTGGGTAAGGGTTCCTGTTTTATCCGTACACAGGATATCAATAGCACCTAGGTCCTGTATGGCATTGAGTTTTTTGATGACGACTTTTTCCTTGGCCATGATAATGGAGCCTTTTGCTAGACTGGCCGTGATGATCATAGGAAGCATCTCAGGTGTCAATCCAACACCAACACTCAGTGCAAACACACCTGCTTCCAGCCAGTCGCCATCTGTCAAGCCATTGGAGAGAAAGACGATGGGAACCATGACTAACATCAAACGGATCAAGAGCCAAGAGATGCTGTTCATCTCCCGTTCAAAAGAGGTCGGTTCGTCATAGGTATTGAGAGTCTGCTCGATTTCTCCCATCATGGTGTCATCACCGACCGCTAGAATCAAAGCCTTGGCGCTTCCTGATATCACGTTGGTTCCCATAAAGGCGAGCGCTTCTGCTTCTAGCAGACTATCGAAGTTTGACTGACTCATTTTTGACAAGGCTAGTTTTTCAACCGAGTCACTTTCACCTGTCAAACCAGACTGTTGAACAAAGAAATCACGTGATTCAATTAAAAGGAGATCTGCTGGTATCATATCCCCAGCACTTAATTTGACTATATCTCCAACGACCAAATCTTCAATTGCGACCTCTAAACTCTGGCCTTCGCGGATAACTGTGGCAGTGTTCACAATCATTTTTGATAGATTGGTCGCAGCCTTATCACTCCGCAGTTCTTGGACAAAGCGTATGCCACCAGAGATTAGAACGAGAACGACGATGATGATAGAGGTCGTCGGATCTTCTTGTCCAGGCTTCGCCAACCAGACATTGGTCACCATGGAGATCATAGCGATGACCAGCAGGATGATTGTAAATGGATTGATAATCGATTCGTAAATCTTTTTGAGGATACTGTCTTCTTGACCCTTGGTGATGGTGTTTTCGCCATATAGGTCACGATTTTTCTCCACCTGCTCCTCAGTCAAGCCTGTTAGACTTGTCTTATAAAAAGATAGAGTTTCGTTTAAAGATGTGTGAATAGCTGTTGCTAATCTTTCTTTTGTAGTTTTCATTGGTTTCTCCTATCTGTATGAATGATGTGTTTCATACACAGAGACCAATCACTTTATAAGGGCAGAACGACACAAATCAGCGATTGGCTGTGTATGTGCGGTTCTGGATGATCGTCAATTTGCATCGTTTGTCTCCTTTCCTTGTTCTAAAACAGTAGAAAATCCCACCATAAAATGGCAGGATTAAAAAACTAATTATCTGTTTTTTCGTTCAAGCTTTAACTCCATAGGGCAATGTAATGAGCTTAGTCTTGGCCTTCGCGACCAGGACTGTTGACCAACGAGTAGTGTCTCCACTGCTTTGCGGTAGTCATCCGTATCCCTATGGTAGCCTCACCTACCGTTTTCGTCTATCAGTATAAACCTTTAAAATATAAAAGTCAATGATTTATCATAATTTTCTTAAATAACAATTAATTCCTTCGGTGCTAGAGTCAACAATTCGCAACCGTTATCTGTAATCAGGATATCATCTTCGATACGAACCCCGTATTTTCCATCCAGATAGATGCCCGGCTCATCGGTCAAGACCATACCAGCCTTGATTGGCTCTTCTGACTTGCCAAAGTAAGGAATTTCATGGATATCCAGACCAATCCCATGTCCAATCCCGTGGCTAAAGTAAGGACCGTAGCCTGCATCGTTGATAATTTGACGAGGAATCCTGTCAAAATCGATCCGACTGAGACCAGCCTTGGCTGCTTCTATCAGAGCTTGATTGCTACGCAGGACAATATCATAAATCTCCCGCTCCTCATCTGTCACCTGTCCCACATGAACAGTCCGCGTCATATCGCTGACATAGTGATTGTAGTAGCAACCAAAGTCCATGGTCAGGGTTTCACCATTTTGAATGACCTTGTCACTAGCCACTCCATGTGGCATAGCAGAGCGGTAGCCCGAAGCGATGATGAAGTCAAAAGAGGCACCTGAAGCACCTAGCTGGCGCATACGGGCATCCAAAAAGTTCATAACAGCCAGCTCTGTCGTCTGACCAGGCTTGATAAAATCAAGTACATCTAGGAAGGCTTGATCCGAAATCTGGCAGGCCCTGCGAATGGTTGCGATTTCTTGCTCATCCTTGATCATCCGCAGATTTTCGATAAAATCAGTCATTGGAACCAGCTCATGACCAGCAAACACACTTTCCAGCATCTTGAAGTAAGCATAGGAAATCTCGTCATCAAAGCCAATTTTTTGCAGCTTGTCGTCCGCAACGATTTTAGCAATTTCACCAACCGCATCGCGCGTTTCCACAATGTCAAAGCCCTCAACCACGCCCTTGGCAATAAGAGTATAACGAGAATCCGTCAGAAAAATCCGACGCGACTTACTAATGAAAACTGTCGCCTCTGTCCCGCTGAAACCAGTCAGATAGTAGATATTCTTCAGATTGGTTACTAAGACAGCATCACACTCTGTCTGTTTTAAGGCTGCTTCAAATTTTTCAACTCTTGATAACATGAGAAAACCTCCGTAAAATGATTCAATTCATTATAGCAAAAAAATACCGAAAATAATACAATCTATATAGCTAAGATTAGATAAAATTGACTTTTGAAAGCGCTTAATGTATAATTTCTGTTAAACAAGAAAGAATGAGGTATCAATATGAATAAAACAGAATTGCTGTTACAAAGACTAGATGAGATTGGTCAGTCTCTAAAAAATTCGAACCAAGCACTAGCTTTGCTGGCACTTGGTTCTTGCGGAACAGAAAGAGAACGATTGGATCAGTACTCAGATTTAGACTTCTTTGTTATTGTAAAAGATGGCTACAAGCAGACCTATATCCAAGACCTAACCTGGTTAAGTAAGCTAGAACCAATTGCATTTCACTACCAAAATACAGTGGATGGACATAAAGTTCTATTTGAAGATGATGTTTTTTGTGAATTTGCTGTCTTTGAAGCTCACGAACTAGTAAACATTCCCTTCTCTGAAGGCAAGATTATCTGGAAGGAGGTCGGTTTTGATGAAACAATCTGTCAGCCACAAAGACTGCCATCAAAAGATAACAGAGACCGTGAATGGCTGTTGGGAGAAATTTTATGTAATCTATATTTAGGGCTAGGTCGCTATCAGCGAGGCGAAAAATTAGCTGCTTATGATTTAATACAAAACAGATCCGTCAAGCTTTGGACTGAACTAATCAGTTTGGAAACAACTTCTAAATCTAATTTTATAGATATCTTTAATACCAACAGACGATTTGAAGAAGGTTATCCAAGGGAAGCCAAGCAATTACCTCACTTTTTGCAAGGTTACGAACGCATTTCTGAGTCTGCTCAAGCACTCCTAGAATATCTGGATAAACACTATTCTCTTAACCCATTTATAAAAGAAAAAATTCGTAATTTATTATAAAAAAGACTCTGCCTAAAAAAGCAGAGCCTTTTAAATCTTATTTTAACTTTCCTTTCAAATAGTGTCCTGTGTAGCTGGCTTCATTGGCCGCTACTTCTTCTGGAGTTCCTGTTGCGATGATGGTTCCACCACCGACACCGCCCTCAGGTCCCAAATCGATGATATGGTCTGCCGTCTTGATGACATCCAGATTGTGCTCAATGACGAGGACTGTATTGCCATCGTCGACAAAGCGAGCCAAGACTTTAAGCAAGCGAGCGATGTCCTCTGTATGAAGACCTGTCGTTGGCTCATCCAGAATGTAGAAAGATTTTCCTGTCGAGCGTTTGTGGAGCTCACTAGCTAACTTCATACGCTGGGCTTCTCCTCCAGAAAGGGTGGTAGCCGGTTGCCCTAGCGTTACATAGCCCAGCCCCACATCCTTGATGGTCTGAAGTTTGCGTTGAATCTTGGGAATGTGTTGGAAGAATTCCACCGCATCGTTGACGGTCATGTCCAAGACCTGCGAGATATTCTTTTCCTTATAGTGGACTTCTAGGGTTTCACTGTTATAGCGAGTCCCGTGGCAGACTTCACAAGCCACGTAAACATCTGGCAAGAAGTGCATCTCGATCTTGATAATCCCGTCACCTGAGCAGGCTTCGCAACGACCACCCTTGACATTGAAACTGAAGCGGCCCTTCTTATAGCCTCGAATCTTAGCTTCGTTTGTCTGAGCAAAGAGGTCACGTATATCGTCAAAAACTCCCGTATAGGTAGCTGGGTTGGACCTCGGCGTCCGTCCGATAGGGCTCTGGTCAATGTCAATCAAGCGGTCTACATGTTCAATCCCTGTGATGGTTTTGAATTTACCAGGCTTGTCTGAATTACGGTTGAGTTTTTGAGCAATAGCTTTTTTGAGGATGCTGTTGATTAAGGTCGATTTCCCTGAACCTGACACACCTGTCACCGCGATGAATTTTCCCAATGGGAAGCGAGCGGTGATATTTTGCAAGTTGTTCTCACGCGCACCCGTCACCTCGATAAAACGACCATTTCCGGCACGGCGCTCTTCTGGTACTGGAATCGCTCGTTTTCCTGACAAGTACTGGCCTGTAATAGACTTACTATTACGGGCCACCTGCTTGGGTGTTCCTGCAGCAACAATCTCGCCACCAAAAACACCGGCACCTGGACCAACGTCAATCAGATAATCCGCCTCGCGCATGGTATCTTCGTCGTGTTCCACCACGATGAGAGTATTGCCCAAGTCACGCATCTTTTTCAGACTAGCAATCAGGCGGTCATTATCCCTCTGGTGAAGACCAATCGACGGCTCATCCAGGATATAAAGGACACCTGATAAATTGGACCCAATCTGGGTTGCCAAGCGAATACGCTGACTCTCTCCACCTGATAGGGTTCCTGCCGAACGTGACAGGGTCAGATAGTTAAGACCTACGTTATTGAGGAAGGTCAATCGATCCTTGATTTCCTTGAGAATGGGACGGGCGATAATCGCTTCATTTTCAGACAAGGTCAGCTGGCTCACCAACTCCAAGTGGTCTGCGATAGACAGATCTGAGATTTCACCAATATGTGGTCCTTGCTCACCACCCACACGGACAGACAAGGCCTGATCGTTGAGACGATAGCCATGACAGGTTCCACAAGTCAGCTCATTCATGTAGAGTCGCATCTGGGTACGGGTGTAGTCACTGTTAGTCTCATGGTAACGACGCTTGATATTATTGACAACTCCCTCAAAAGGAATGTCAATATCGCGCACACCGCCAAATTCATTTTCATAGTGGAAATGGAATTCCTTGCCATCAGACCCGTAGAGAATCAAGTTCTTATCTTCTTCTGACAAGTCCTCAAAAGGCTTATCCATATCCACTCCAAAGGCTGTCATAGCCTGCTCTAGCATATTTGGATAGTAGTTGGATGAGATAGGATTCCAAGGTGCTAAGGCTCCCTCACGCAAAGTTTTGCTGGTATCAGGAACCACCAAGTCAACATCCACCTCTAGCTTGATACCCAAACCGTCACACTCACTACAAGATCCAAAAGGAGCATTGAAGGAGAAGAGTCGAGGCTCTAACTCTGGTACAGTAAAGCCACAAACTGGACAGGCATAGTGCTCAGAGAATAGCAACTCAGAATCGTCCATAGTGTCGATAATCACATATCCTTCTGCGATACGAAGGGCAGCCTCAATGGAGTCAAAGAGACGGCTACGGATACCCTCCTTGATAACAATACGGTCGACCACAACATCGATATTGTGTTGCTTGCTCTTAGACAGCTCTGGAACTTCGGTCACATCATAGACTTCCCCATCCACTCGGACACGAACATAGCCATCTTTTTGAACCTTTTCAATGACACTCTTATGTTGCCCTTTTTTCTTACGAATGACAGGAGCTAAAATTTGCAGACGTTGGCGTTCTGGCAATTCCAAGACCTTATCCACAATTTGCTCTACAGAAGAAGCCTTGATAGCCCCATGCCCGTTGATACAGTAAGGCGTCCCCACACGTGCGTAGAGGAGACGCAGATAGTCATTGATTTCAGTCGTGGTTCCCACGGTCGAACGAGGGTTTTTGCTGGTGGTTTTCTGGTCAATGGAAATAGCTGGGCTGAGGCCATCAATGGCATCCACATCCGGTTTCTCCATATTTCCCAAAAACTGGCGAGCATAGGCTGATAGACTCTCTACATAGCGACGTTGTCCCTCCGCATAGAGGGTATCAAAGGCCAGACTGGATTTCCCAGACCCTGATAAACCTGTCACAACAACCAGCTTGTCTCTTGGAATCTCCACATCTATATTTTTTAAGTTATGGGCACGAGCCCCATGAATCACAATTTTATCTTGCATCTTTGTTCTTTCTAGTCCATTATTGCTTTCCATTATACCAAAAAATGTGAAATTCTATTACCCAAAAAGCTGTTTTTATAGTATAATAGTACGGTGCAAAAAATGAATCACTGAATAGTAGGAAAGGATAGGGGATATGAAACAAGTTTTTCTCTCAACAACAACGGAATTTAAAGAGATCGACACGCTTGAACCGGGTACTTGGATCAACCTCGTCAATCCTACACAAAATGAATCGTTGGAAATCGCTAACGCCTTCGACATTGACATTGCCGACCTTCGAGCACCGCTCGATGCGGAAGAAATGTCTCGTATTACCATCGAAGATGAGTATACTTTGATCATCGTAGACGTTCCCATCACAGAGGAAAGAAACAATCGTACCTACTACGTTACGATTCCGCTGGGGATTATCATCACCGAGGAAACCATTATCACCACCTGCTTGGAATCCCTCCCCGTTCTCGATGTCTTTATCAACCGTAGACTGCGCAACTTTTACACCTTCATGCGTTCACGCTTTATCTTCCAGATTCTCTACCGCAACGCCGAACTTTACCTTACGGCCCTTCGTTCGATCGACCGTAAGAGTGAACAGATCGAAAGTCAACTTCACAAGTCTACTCGAAACGAAGAGCTGATTGAGCTCATGGAATTGGAAAAGACCATCGTCTATTTCAAGGCCTCACTTAAGACGAACGAGCGCGTGATTAAGAAATTGACCAGCGCAACTAGCAACATCAAGAAATACCTAGAAGACGAAGACCTACTCGAAGACACTCTGATTGAAACCCAACAGGCCATCGAGATGGCAGATATCTATGGAAATGTCCTTCACTCTATGACAGAGACCTTTGCCTCTATCATTTCCAACAACCAGAACAACATCATGAAGACCCTGGCTCTCGTGACCATCGTTATGTCTGTCCCAACCATGATCTTCTCAGCCTACGGGATGAACTTTAAGGATAATGAAATCCCTCTAAACGGTGAACCACACGCCTTCTGGTTAATCGTCTTTATCGCCTTTGCTATGAGTGTTTCGCTCACTCTCTATCTCATCCATAAAAAATGGTTCTAAGAGGAATCCCTATGTCTCAGATTGATTTACAAAAATTAACTAAGAAAAACCAAGAGTTTATCCACATCGCTACCCAACAATTTATCAAAGATGGTAAAACAGATGCTGAAATCAAGGCTGTTTTTGAGGAAGTCATTCCTAAAATCCTTGAAGAGCAAGCAAAGGGGACGACTGCACGTTCCCTCTACGGAGCTCCAACCCACTGGGCTCATAGCTTCACTGTCAAGGAGCAATACGAAAAAGAGCATCCAAAAGAAAATGACGATCCAAAACTCATGATTATGGACTCAGCCCTTTTTATCACCAGTCTCTTTGCATTGGTTAGCGCTCTGACTACCTTCTTCTCTACAGATCAGGCTATTGGCTATGGGTTGATTACCCTCTTGTTGGTTGGACTTGTAGGAGGACTTGCCTTTTACTTGATGTACTACTTTGTCTACCAGTATTATGGACCAGACACAGATCGTAGCCAACGTCCTCCATTCTGGAAATCAATCCTCGTCATCCTGGCCTCTATGGTCCTTTGGTTGGTTGTCTTCTTTGCAACAAGCTTCCTACCAGCCAACCTCAATCCAGTCCTTGCTCCATTGCCTTTGGCTATCCTGGGAGCTGCCCTTCTCGCCCTTCGCTTCTATCTCAAGAAACGTTTCAACATCCGAAGTGCAAGCGCGGGCCCATCACGTTATTAAGAAAAGTGAAACGCTATGGCATATAGTCAATCTTTAGCTCAGCAGATTCGAAAAATTCTAGCACTCAAACTTCCTCCCCAAATTTTCGAAGAAGAGCTAGAAGAAAAGAAACTGTTTGGTGGCCTGGCCTTTATGATTCGTGGGAAAATGGTTCTTACAGTCAGTTCCAGAAAGGACGAGCTGGTTATGGTGAGAATTGGCAAAGAAATGGAAAAGCAAGTTCTACCCCGAACAGGAGCTCGTACTACATTGATGAGAGGGCGACCTTATCATGGCTATATAGACCTAGATATTGAAGGTCAAAAAGAACTTCCTTACTGGATTGATTTAGCCCTCTCCTATAATCAAGAGTTAACCAAGTAACTCATATCTAGTGAGATTACAGATTAGTAAAACGATAAGCAACTGCACTAGCGGTTGCTTTTTTCTTGCTTTCTTGATATCCAATAGAACTTCTACCCCCAATCCCTATAGTTTTCTCCCATCTTTTATGATAAAATAGGCTCAATCAATTTCTAGGAGGATGAGATATGGTTTCTACTATTGGTATCGTGAGTTTGTCTAGTGGTGTTATCGGAGAGGATTTTGTCAAACACGAAGTCGATTTGGGTATTCAACGTCTCAAGGATTTGGGACTCAATCCTGTCTTTCTGCCCCATTCGCTAAAAGGGTTAGACTTTATCAAGGACCATCCGGAGGCACGTGCAGAGGATTTGATGCAGGCCTTTTCTGATGATAGCATCGACATGATCCTATGCGCCATCGGTGGGGATGATACCTATCGCTTGCTACCCTACCTTTTTGAAAACGACCAGCTCCAAAAGGTTATCCAACAAAAGATTTTTCTTGGCTTCTCGGATACAACCATGAACCACCTTATGTTGCACAAACTAGGGATCAAGACTTTTTATGGGCAATCCTTTCTAGCAGACATTTGTGAATTGGACAAGGAGATGTTGCCCTATAGTCTCCACTACTTTAAAGAATTGATCGAGACGGGAAGAATCTCAGAAATCCGCCCTAGCGACCTTTGGTATGAGGAACGGACTGATTTTAGTCCCAAGGCTCTGGGAACAGCTCGTATCAGTCATGTAAATACAGGCTTTGATTTGTTGCAAGGAAATGCTCAGTTTGAGGGAGAAATTCTCGGTGGTTGCCTTGAGTCCCTCTATGATATCTTTGACAATTCTCGATACGCAGACAGCACGGACCTCTGCCAAGAGTACCGACTCTTCCCTGACTTATGTGACTGGGAAGGAAAGATTCTCTTGCTAGAAACAAGCGAAGAAAAGCCTGAACCTGATGATTTCAAAAAAATGTTGCGGACTTTAAAGGACACGGGGATATTTGGGGTTATCAGTGGACTCTTGGTCGGAAAGCCAATGGATGAAACCTTCTATGACGACTATAAGGAAGCACTATTGGATATCATTGATAACAATATCCCGATTGTCTATAATCTGAATGTCGGTCACGCAACTCCAAGAGCCATTGTGCCCTTTGGCGTTCACGCTTATGTGGATACACAGAAGCAAGTCATTCGCTTTGACTATAACAAAAAATAAACAATTTCTCCATTTTTGTGCTTTGGTATTGATTTTCGTTACAATTTGTGTCTGAATTTATTGCATTTTGCTTATTTCTATGATATCTTTTTAAAGGAGGTGTATATGACTAAACAAAAAATAAATCAAATTGTCGGTTCAATTGGAGCCTTTATCGGGATTATTGTATTTATCGCCTACATCCCACAAATTTTTGCCAATTTACAAGGCAACAAAGCTCAACCATTCCAGCCTTTATCCGCAGCAGTATCTTGTTTAATTTGGGTTATTTACGGATGGACAAAAGAGCCTAAGAAGGATTGGATACTAATTATTCCAAACTCAGCTGGCGTTGTCTTAGGTGGACTGACATTTCTTACTGCACTATAAAAGTTACTAGCATATAATCAAAAAGCTGAGATAATTTTCTCAGCTTTTTCTATTTTCTCAGATAGTTAGACGCTTGGACTCACTAATTTCCGTTTTTCCACTCGCAATCATTCTCGTGGTCATCAACCAGGCCTGCCGCCTGTAGAAAAGACAAAACTGCGACTGGACCTGTAAACTTGAAGCCTTGTTTTTTGAGATCTTGAGACAACTTTTCAGACAAGGCTGTTTTAGCAGGTGCTAGGTGATAGTCAGGAACATCATTCACGATCGTTTTTCCCTCAACAAAGGACCAGAGATAAGCGTCAAAAGAGCCGTAGGTTTTCTGGACTTGCAAAAATGCTTGGGCGTTGGCACGTGTCGCAAAGAGCTTGGAACGATTTCGGATGATGGCTGGATTCTCTAACAAGGCTTCCAACTCGCCATCTGTCATTTCCGCGACACGTTGAACTTGGTAGTTGTAAAAGACTTCTCGGAATCCTTGGCGTTTGTTTAGTACCGTTTCCCAAGATAGACCCGACTGGTAAGTTTCCAAACAAAGCAACTCAAAAAGAGCACGGTCATCATGAAGGGGTTGGCCCCACTCTTCATCATGATAGGCCACATATAATGGGTTGTTCATTTTAACCCAACCACAGCGTTTTGTCATAAAAATCTCCTATTTGACCAACATTTTAAGGGCCGACTTGATATAGTTCTCAGCTGTATCCGTCGTTCCTTCAAAGAATTTCTTGATTTTCTTGAGCTCGGTTGCCTTGTAGCCCAGTGCCAACATGGCTTCCATAGCTTCTTCCAATTCTTGGTTTTCAGCGCTGGCTTGCACTGCGACCTTAGCAGGAAGGTCATCTCCTGCAACTACTACCTTGCCTTCCAAGTCCAGCACCATCTGCTGGGCTGTTTTCTTGCCAATTTTAGGGAACTTGGTCAAGTAGGTGATGTTCTTAGTCTCGATCGCCTGAACCAAACCAGCATTGTCATCGGCAGCGATAATAGCAAGAGCTGATACAGGACCAATCCCAGAAACCGAGATCAGACTAAGAAAGAGCTTCTTCTCATCTTCTGAGCGAAAGCCGTAAAGCAGATGGGCATCCTCACGGACAACTTGGTGCACATAAATCTGAGTTTCTTGATTAACCTGACCTGAGTAAGCATAGGGATTGGCTACATGCAAGATATAACCGATACCATTTGCCTCAAGGACAATGTATTTAGCAGTGATTTTGGTAATGATTCCTTTTAAATATTCGTACATAGTTTTTTCTCCATTATTTTGCCTATCTAGTATACCATATTTCCCCAAGACAGACTGCAACAAAAGGTGCAACCTCTGGTTGACAAATAGTACAAGAGATTGTATTCTCATTATAAGTAAAAATTGTTAGGATAGAGGTAGAAAAAGGAGGATAGAATCATGAAACTCGCAGAAAAACTATTTGAGCTCCGAAAGGAAAAAGGTTGGTCCCAGGAAAAGCTAGCAGAACAAATCAATGTCTCTCGGCAAAGTATCTCCAAGTGGGAGTCTGGTCAAGTTCTTCCAGAAATCGAAAAAATCATTGAATTAAGCAAGATTTTTCAAGTGACAACTGACTATCTACTACTAGATGAAAACTCTGAAAAAACTTCTACAGAAGTGATTTTGGAGGAAGATAAGGACAAATACTATAAAGAAGTTAAATCTTTTGGCCTCTGGCAAGTGATTTATATTTTCGTCTTAGCTCTGGCTATCTATCTCTTTTTAGCTGGTTCTAGTTTTCCAGCCGAGTTCACCGCCTGGATTTGGCTGACCTTCGTTCTTTTGATTGCTTCAGCGATTGCTATCAGCAAGACTCTCAAAACCAAACAACGTTATCTTGATAAAATGATTGGTCTTGAGAATCCCTCAAACCAAGACGACTCTATGAAACCTTGAGTCAATTGAATCATATTTCTCATTACTTTTTCTTGTCAAGCAAGTGTAAACCTCATGGCAAGTTGCCATGCCCATTCAAAATTCCCACCATAGAAAAGCTAAAAAGCCTTGTTTGGAAAAAACAAAGGCTTTTTGTGTTCTTAATATTTCCCCAACTCACGGAGGCTAGTATGATTTTCCTGAATGCGTCGGAACATTTTTTCCATATCCGACTTGGTGAAATGCACCAAAACGGGACGTCCGTGGGGACAGTTATAGGGATTGTCGCATTGAGAGAGCTGATAGAGGAGTTGTCTGGCTGAGTGGTCATCGATGCGATGGTTTGCCTTGATAGACCGCTTGCAGGACATCATGATAGCCAGCTCTGCTCGGTATTTCTTGATAGAAACTTCCTTGGTCAAAAGGAGCATGTCGCACATCTCATAGATGCCTGATTCAATCTCTTCTTCTGCCATCCAAATAGGATGTTCACGTAGGATAAATTGATTTTCTCCGTACTCTGCTAAAAAGACACCCACTTCCTCTAAGAGAGGCATTCTTTCCTTGAGACGAAGCGCATCATCCGCAGGAAATTCAAAGATGTAGGGCACTAGGAGTTGCTGCTGGCTCTGGTCAACATTGCCGATGCTTTCACGGTATTCCTCGTACTTAACTCGTTCCTGGGCCGCGTGCTGGTCTATGATGTAGAGGCCATCTCGCCCTTGGGCAAAAAGATAGGTCCCGTGCATTTGTCCGAAAAACTCCAACTCTGGGAAGCTGGATGATTCTTCTCGCTCCAGCTTGTCATAAGCCTTATCGAGGCTAGCAAGATCTAACTCTGGATGGTCTAGTTGGTCGTAGTTAGCAGGCTTTCTCTCTGCAAAATGCAGTTTTGCGGGCTTGGTTAACTGGTCCAAGGTTTCCTTGGCAAACAGGGTTAAATCCTGCCCTTCCTTAGTCAATTCCACCTGGTGATCAGCCACCTCAGCTTGACTAGGTTTTGAGAGTTCTGTTTTTTCATAGTAAAGCGTATTTTCTTTGAGTGGGAGAATGGTCTGCTCTACCTTTTGACGATTACGCACGGTCGACTTGGCAAGATTTTCTAAAGCATCAGGTATCAAGGCTTGTTCCTTGAGACTATTTGAAATAGCCTCTGAAAGCAGCGCCATCAGTTCTCTTTCCTTAGAAATCCGCACTTCTTGCTTGGTCGGATGCACATTGACATCTGCCAAATAAGGATCAATATGGATGTGAATGACAGCCAGTGGAAAACGCCCTACCATGAGCTTGCTTCCATAACCGTCAAGAATAGCACGGTTGAGTAGAAAGTTCTTGATATAACGGCCATTGATGAAGAGGCTGATATAGTTGCGATTTGCTCGGGTTAACTCAGGCAGAGACACAAAACCTGTAATTTCGAAATCTAAGTCAGAGTTCTCAATTTCAATCATCTTCTTAGCACTCACCAAACCGTAAATCCCTGCGATGGCTTGACGCAGTTGACCAGTCCCTGCTGTCCGCGTCATTTCCTTGCCATCACTGATTAAACTAAAAGAAATCTCGGGATGAGCCAAGCCCAGACGGTTGACAATATCAATGATATGAGACAGCTCCGCTTGCTGGCTCTTCATATACTTGAGACGGGCAGGTGTGTTGAAAAAGAGGTCTTCCACACAAACTTTGGTTCCTACAGGGCTAGTCGCTGGGATGACTTCCTCAACTTGACCTCCACGCGCGACTAACTTAGTCCCATGACTCGCACCATCCACCGCCGTCAACAGAGTCAGCACACTGACAGAAGCGATAGAAGGCAGGGCTTCACCACGAAAACCAAGCGTCCGAATCCGAAAGAGGTCTGCCTGATTTTTTATCTTACTGGTCGCATGGCGACGCAAGGCCAACTCCACCTCATCGTGGGCAATTCCATGACCATTATCGGTGATTTGAATTTTCTTGAGACCAGCTTCCTCAATCTCAATGATAATCTGGCTAGAACCCGCGTCAATGGCATTTTCTACCAACTCTTTGACCACACTGGCAGGACGTTCAATGACCTCTCCTGCCGCGATCTGGTTTGCCAGCACCTCTGGCAATTCAATAATATGAGACATCTTTCAGCCCCTTTCTGTATCTATTTTCCTAGAAATTGATTAGTGCTATTATACCATATTTCAGATGTTATCAGAAAAAGCAAATACCACATAGACTCCAAATCTCTCCACATAGACAAAAGCTCTTGCCATGGGTCGTAAAATAGTGTTTAATAAAGGTGTACAAGAAGTGATCACAATTTTGTATGAAAAGTAAGGAGAGAAATTTATGAAAGTAGAACTACAGATTAAGGAGACTTACGAGGAGGAAAAGCTGATTGTCCAAGCACCTCAGCCGACCGAAAAAGTCCAGAAAGTCATCGAGTTCGCAGAAAATCTTGACCAAAAAGAAACAATCAAAGGAAAGATTGATGATCAGGTCTATCTAGTTAAGATTGGTAAGATACAACGCTTCTATATCGAGAATCGGAAGGTTCTAGCAGAAACGGCGAGTCAGACCTACAGCATTGATTTGCGACTCTATCAGGTCCTTGAAATTCTGCCAACCAATTTTATCCAAATTTCCCAATCAGAAATCGTCAATATCGATTCCATCTCTCATCTCAAGCTCACCCCCAACGGCCTAGTAGAAATTTTCTTAAAAAACGAAAGCTTCACCTACTCTTCACGCCGTTACCTAAAAACCATCAAGGAGAAATTAGAACTATGAAAAAACAAATCTTTCACGATGCAGCCGCTGGTGTACTTATCGGCCTCTTCCTCTCTATCCTTTTTTCACTCATTTATGCACCAAATACCTATGCTCCACTTAGTCCCGAGTCTCTTATCGGCCAAGTGATGGCTCAACATCAGGTTCACGGTGCCCTAGTCTTGCTCTACTGCATGATCATCTGGTCAGCTATCGGCGTTCTCTTTAGCTTTGGCAGTCGTTTATTCAGCCGTGACTGGAGCTTACTCCGTGCAACACTTTCCCATTTCTTCCTCATGCTGGCTGGCTTTGTTCCACTAGCAACTCTGGCTGGTTGGTTCCCCTTCCACTGGACCTTCTATCTCCAGCTCATTCCAGAGTTTGCGATTGTCTACCTTATCATCTGGACTATTCTCTATAAAAGAGAAGCTAAAAAAGTGGACCACATCAATCAACTCTTGGCCCATAAAAAATAATAGAGAAAAACCCACTCACAATGTACTGACCCCCAAAAGTTGGACAAATAATTGTTGAAAGGATTTAGTTCTGTATTGTACAGGGCTAAGTCCTTTTAGTTTGACTTTGATTCGTTTGTTGTTGTAGTAATCGATATAGTCTACAATAGCTTGTTCAAGGTCCTCTAAAGACCTAAAGTGCTTCTCATAACCGTAAAACATTTCGGATTTCAAAATACCAAAGAAGGACTCCACCATACCGTTGTCTGGGCTGTTTCCCTTGCGGGACATAGATGGCTGAATTCCTTTACTCTCTAGAAACCGATGATAAGAATCGTGTTGGTATTACCATCCTTGATCGCTATGGAGAATTGTATTTTCGTAATGCTCCTCTGCAAAGGCCTGTTCCAACATGATTTTCACTTGTTCTAAATTTGGCAAACAAGAAAGATTAAAAGGAATAATTTCGCTGTTAAAGCCATCTAAAACTGACGATAAATACAATTTCTGTGTGCTATTTGGAACGGCAAACTCTGTCACATCTGTATAGCACTTTTCCATTGGTCTCGATGCTCCAAACTGGCGTTGAATGAGATTCCCTGCTTTCTTGCCAATCTCTCCTTGGTAGGAAGAATACTTCCGTTTTCGACGAATTCGAGCACTTAAACCAAGGATTTTCATCAGACGTTGGACCTTCTTATGGTTTACTATATGACCACGATTCCTCAATTCAAGAGTTATTCGGCGATAGCCATAATTTCCTTTGTGCTCAGTAAAAATAGCCTGAATTTCAGTTTTAAGATCTTTATCTTTGTCAAGCCCATCTAGTTCCTTCAACTGATAATAGTAAGTTGAGTGAGCTAAACGAGCTGTTTCAAGAAGTAAATCTAGTCGAAATCCTCCTGAAACCATTTCTCTAACTGTCTCTGCCTTTCTCGCTCTAAGGCTTCGTCCCTCAAGTAGGACTTTATCAATGATCTCTTGTTTTAATTCAGGAGAGTAATAACGGTTTTTCCCTTTTTTGACGAACTCTATTCCGTAACGATCAATCAATTTAATCATGTACCTAATATTAGAATTGTTTATCCCAAATTTATTTGAAAGCTTCTCTAAGCTATATCCTTGTTTTCTAAGTTCATAGATCTGAACTTTATCATCATAAGTTAATTTCATAATAAAAACACCCCAAAAGTTAGATTTTTTCTGTCCAACTTTTGGGGTGCAGTTCAACACATGAGTGGGATTCTTTTTATAATTTTTGTTTGAGCTCGACCAAGACATTCATAGCCTGCATAGGTGTCATATTGTATACATCCAGTTTAGCTAATTCTGCTAGGATAGGATGCTCTGCAGGCGTGTCAAAGAGTGACATCTGTTCAGTAACAGCGCTTGTTTCTCTCATGGGAGCAGGACTTTCCGTCCCTTGATTCTCCAGTTGAGTCAATATCTTATCCGCCCTTGCTAAAAGTTCTGCTGGTAAGCCAGCAATCTTAGCAACGTGGATACCGTAGGATTTGTCAGCTGGTCCTGGTTCGATCTTGTGAAGGAAGGTGACCTGTCCATCCTGTTCTAAGGTTGCCACGTGGACATTGACCAAGTTTTTCAAGCTGGACTCCAGACTGGTCAACTCATGGTAGTGGGTAGCAAAGAGGGTTTTGGCTCCGATATGTTCATGGATGTATTCGATGATGGATTGGGCCAGAGCCATTCCGTCATAAGTTGCCGTTCCCCGTCCCAATTCATCGAAGAGAATCAAGGAGTCCTTGGTCGCATGCGAAATGGCATTGTTGGCCTCCATCATCTCCACCATGAAGGTTGATTGACCTGAAACCAAGTCATCTGCTGCTCCGATACGGGTAAAGATGGCATCGAAGATAGGCAAATGGGCGCTTTCTGCCGGCACATAAGAACCCAGCTGGGCCATAACCGCCGTCATGGCTAACTGGCGCATGTATGTTGACTTCCCACTCATGTTGGGCCCTGTAATCAGCTGAATACTCGTATCTTCTGCCATCTGGATACTATTTGGAATATAGGTCTGAGCTCCCATGACCTTTTCAACGACAGCATGGCGCCCTTTCTGGATATTGATCTGCGAATCATCCCCAAACTCAGGTCGGATCAAATGCTGGGTTTCAGCTACAACTGCGAGACTTTGCAAGACATCAACGGTCGCAATTCCTTGGGCTAGAGCCTGCAAACGCTGGATGTACTTGCTGACTTCCTCACGGATGCGCATAAAGATTTCATACTCTAGGTTGGCTGACTTCTCACGCGCCTCCAGCATATCTCCCTCGATACGGGCTAATTCTTCGGTACCAAAGCGTTCTGAGTTTTTCAGCGTTGCCTTGCGGAAAAAGTGGGCTGGCACATTTCCCAGTTGCGAATTAGTCACATGGAAATAGTAGCCATCTTTTTTATTGTAGTCAATCTTAAGCGTGCTGATGCCAGAGTTTTCCCGCTCCTTAGCCTCAATCTCAGCAATCCAGCTAGTCCCTTCTCTGAGGACACGACGATATTTATCCAAGGTCTCATCAAATCCCGTACGGATAATGCCACCTTCCGTAATCACGTGAGGAGCTTCAGGAGCAATGGCAGCACTAATCAAGCTCTCCAACTCAGGGATGGCATCTAACTGTTCGATAAGATAGGCTAGGGCAGGTTGCTCCATTCCTTCTAAAATCGCTCGAATCCGTGGCACACTGGATAAGGTGGTCGCCAACTGCAAGAGATCCTTGGGATTGGTCTTGCCAAAAGAAACCCGACTAGCCAAGCGTTCGATGTCATAAACACCTTTGAGACTGTCTGTCAAATCACTGCGCTCAAAGAAGTGGTCAAGAAAGACCTGCACCACCTCTTGACGTTGGACGATTCGCTCCTTATCAATCAAAGGACGATGGATCCAAGAACGCAAGAGTCGCATCCCCATAGCTGTTTTGGTTTCATCTAAAAGCCAGAAAAGACTGCCTTGCTTCTTACCTGAACGGGCATTCTCAACCAAATCCAGACTAGCCTTGGTCGCATAGTCCATCTGTAAGAAATCTTTGATTTCATAGCGGATAACTGGTTTGAGGTGGTTCAATTCCCGCATCTGGGTACGGTGAACATACTGGAGGAGCTTACTAGCTGCCGCTTGCTCCACAGCTGCCAGTCGTGGATCCAGTAAATGAATATCCTCAAAGCCTTCCTTCTCATAGGAAAGCACCAGATTCATCTGGCGACTGAGAATTTGTTCTTCTTCCTCAGACAAGTCATAACCCAGCACCACTTCTCGAGCCTTGAGGTTACGGATTTCCCCACAAACCAGCGTGAAATCCAAAAGACCTGTCACATAAAAGTCACCCGTCACCAGGTCCATATAAGCCAGACCAAATTGATTGCCATCACGATCTAAGGCAACCAAGAAATTATTCTGACTATCCGGCTTACTGCTATCAACGACCGTTCCAGGTGTGATGACCTGAACCACCTCTCGCTTGACAACACCAACCGCTTGTTTGGGATCTTCCATCTGCTCGGCTATGGCTACCTTATAGCCCTGTTCAATCAGAACATCGATATACTGTTGGGCAGAATGATAGGGGACGCCCGCCATGGGTATCGGATTTTCTGCATTTTTATTCCGACTCGTTAAGGAAATTTCTAAAATTTGCGCTGCATTAATTGCATCTTCATAGAACAACTCGTAAAAATCACCCATTCGAAAAAGCAAAAAAGCATCTGGGTATTGTTTCTTAATATCCACATACTGTTGCATGCCGGGTGATAGCTTTTCTGTTGCCATTTTCCGTGTCTCCTTGCTAAAAATAAGTCTTGAGAGCAACTCCCAAGACCTTATTTATCTTTCATCAAATCTAGCAAACGATCTTCCATCAGCTTGGCAACGTGCTGGTCTCGACAAATAACCAATAAGGTATTAGCACCAGCAACCGTTCCTAAAATCCATTCATCCTTGTTTGCATCTACAATGTTTGCTAAGACTGCAGCTTCCCCAAGTTTGGTATGAAGTACCAAGGTAAACTCTGCTCTTGCAACCCCTTCTAAATGATGAGACAAAAACTCAACTAAATCAATCTTATCTGTCTCATTTGCTAGTACATAATACACCATATCATTTTTCTTAACCTTGGTCAAGCCGATTTCACGCAAATCACGTGACAAAGTCGTTTGTGTCACATAAACATTACGAGCTTCTAAACGATCTTGAATCTCTTTTTGTGTCCCAAGTTTTTCTTCGGTGATCATCTTTTTAATCAATTGATGCCGTTCTCTTTTTCTCATATTATCCTCTTAAGTGAATATTTATAACAAGTTTTACATTTATTTTATAACTATATTATACCAAAAAAACTAGATAATTCAAAAAAATTCTTTTCTTTCTCAAAAAATGTAGTAAATTGTGTTAAAATAGTAAAAAAGCCCAAAAGGAGCCCTTATGAATACAAAAGAATTGATTGCTAGCGAGTTGGCTAGCGTCATTGATAGCCTGGATCAAGAGGCTATTTTAAATTTACTGGAAACACCTAAAAACTCAGAAATGGGAGACATCGCCTTCCCTGCCTTTTCTCTTGCAAAGGTCGAGCGTAAAGCTCCGCAAATGATTGCAGCAGGTATTGCTGAAAAAATCAATAGTCAAGCCTTTGAAAAGGTTGTTGCTACAGGACCTTACGTCAACTTTTTCCTTGATAAATCTGCTATTTCGGCTCAAGTATTACAGGATGTTATCACTGAAAAAGAGCACTATGCTGACCAAACCATTGGCAAGCAAGAAAATATCGTTATCGATATGTCTAGTCCCAATATCGCTAAACCATTCTCTATTGGGCACTTGCGTTCAACGGTTATCGGGGATAGCTTGTCACATATTTTCCAAAAGATTGGCTATCAAACGGTCAAGGTCAACCATTTGGGAGACTGGGGCAAACAGTTTGGAATGCTGATCGTTGCCTACAAGAAATGGGGAAATGAGGAAGCCGTTAAAGCGCATCCAATTGATGAACTTCTTAAGCTCTACGTTCGCATCAATGCTGAAGCTGAAAAAGACCCTAGCTTGGATGAAGAAGCACGCGAATGGTTCCGCAAACTGGAAAATGGAGACGAGGAAGCCTTAGCTCTCTGGCAATGGTTCCGTGATGAAAGTTTAGTGGAATTCAACCGCCTTTACAATGAATTACAAGTTGAATTTGACAGCTACAACGGGGAAGCCTTCTACAACGATAAGATGGATGCTGTTGTAGATATTCTCGCTGAAAAAGGACTTCTTGTTGAGTCAGAAGGGGCTCAAGTTGTCAATCTTGAGAAATATGGAATTGAACATCCAGCCCTTATCAAAAAATCTGATGGTGCAACTCTCTATATCACACGTGACTTGGCTGCAGCCCTTTACCGTAAAAACGAATACCAATTTGCTAAATCTATCTACGTCGTTGGTCAAGAGCAATCTGCCCACTTTAAACAGCTCAAGGCTGTCTTGCAAGAGATGGGCTACGACTGGAGTGACGACATTACTCACGTTCCTTTTGGTTTGGTTACAAAAGAAGGGAAAAAACTCTCTACTCGTAAAGGGAATGTCATCTTGCTAGAGCCTACTATCGCAGAGGCTGTTAGTCGTGCCAAGACCCAAATCGAAGCGAAAAATCCTGAGTTAGAAAATAAAGACCAGGTTGCCCACGCTGTTGGAGTTGGGGCTATCAAGTTCTATGATCTTAAGACCGACCGTACAAATGGATATGACTTCGACCTTGAAGCTATGGTATCCTTTGAAGGAGAAACTGGACCTTACGTTCAATACGCCTACGCTCGTATCCAATCTATCTTGCGCAAAGCCGATTTCAAACCAGATGCAGCTGGCAACTACAGCTTGAACGATGCTGAGAGCTGGGAAATCATTAAACTACTCCAAGACTTCCCACGTATTATCAATCGTGCAGCAGATAACTTTGAACCTTCTATCATTGCGAAATTTGCGATTAGTCTGGCTCAAGCTTTCAACAAGTACTATGCACATACACGTATCCTAGATGAAAGTCCTGAGCGCGACAGCCGTCTAGCCCTCAGCTACGCAACCGCAGTGGTCCTCAAAGAAGCTCTTCGTTTGCTCGGAGTAGAAGCGCCGGAAAAGATGTGATTCAGCACTAACAATTGGAACTAAAGTTCCTAATTGTTAGACGCTAGCCGCTTATATGCGGGCTAGCTAACTGCTTCACTAGTCATGACCCCTAAATATAATCGATTTAGAGGCCATGACGTCGTAACTATGGTGATTCGGCTTGGTGCTTCACTAGTTCTGGGACATAAATATTGTCGATTTATGTTTCTTTACGTCGTAACCAGAGACACTTGCCTAAACGTCTCACTAAATTGGTCAATCAAATCATATTAATTGGCTTAGAGGCTGGCCGTAGTTTTCAAGTCACTTGATTGCAAAGCAATCTGAAAGATTGAGGCAAATAGCATTTATATTTTGTTCGGCATTGCAGCTGTTCAATGAAACACTTTATTCACTTTTACTATTTCTTTATCACACTGGGAGATTCCTTATGAGCCAATATGCTTATATTCTCGTTGTACTTAGCTTGGTTTTCCTTTTTCTGCTCAATAAGTACGAGAAGGAAAGACTTCAAAGACTCTACCAAGAGCAACTCTTGAAGGACGAGACATTTAGGTCTGACATCAAAGAGAAAATTCACACGACTGAAAATATCAATGATGTCATTGCACATATCAATAAAACTTACCATCTGGGAATGTTGCTCTCAAAAGACGTCACAGATCAATTGAAATAATCAAAATCCGAGAAGCTTTCTTCTCGGATTTTTTAGGCTTACCATATTCTCCTTGGAGAAATTTCATTAATGCATGTAAAGTTTTCTGTAATTTTCTATATCTTTTCAAAATATTCTTGCATTTCCTTTAAGTTTTTTGTAGAATAGTAGCTATCTATTCAGATTATTCTGAAAATTCAAAAATAGGAGCGTTTATTATGTCACAAGTTACGTTATCAAACCAGTCAACCTGGGCAAGCAAACTAAAGGCAATGGGACCAGGAATCCTAATGGCTTCTGCTGCCGTTGGAGGTTCTCATATCGTATCCTCTACTCAAGCTGGTGGTTCTTATGGGTGGTCATTACTCCTCTTGGTTATCTTGGCCAATGTTTTTAAATATCCATTTTTCCGTTTTGGTGCCGAATATACTGCCGAAACTGGTAAAACCTTGGTCGAAGGCTATGCCGAAAAAGGGAAACTCTATCTCTGGATTTTCTTTGTCCTCAATGTCTTCTCTGCTATGGTCAATACAGCTGGAGTCGCTATCCTTTGCTCAGCCATCATCGCTAGCGCTTTTCCAATGATTGGTCTTAGCATCACTCAATGGTCCCTTATCCTTGTTGCAGTCATTTGGGCCATGCTACTCTTTGGTGGCTACAAACTATTGGATGGTATGGCAAAATGGATCATGTCTGCTTTGACCATTGCAACAGTTCTTGCAGTTATCATTGCAGCAATTAAGCATCCAGAATACAGCTCTGATTTTGTCGAAAAGACACCTTGGCAAATGGCGGCCCTCCCTTTTATCGTTTCCCTCTTAGGATGGATGCCTGCCC
>CAURRB010000011.1:0-41325 GCA_963527085.1 Streptococcus oralis | reverse complement strand
ATACGCTTTCTTTATGGGATGATAAGGATAAACTTGTTAAACATGGAGTTAGTTACACGGAGAATTGATAATATGCCACTGACTGTTTTAACTTAAAAAAATGTTCCGCCGTCTTTAAAAGGGGATTTAACCAAGTGGATGCAAGAAATTGCCACAGGTGTTTACGTTGGAAATATCAATACTAGGGTTCGTGAAAAGTTATGGGATCGTAGTTTTTCCCGCAGACGCGGGGGTGATCCCATTCAAGATGGTGTGAATACATTCGTTTACATGTTTTTCCCGCACACGCGGGGGTGATCCCTATTCAGCGAATAAAGACGATAGCATTTTATTGTTTTTCCCGCATACGCGGGGGTGATCCCGAGATAACTTGTCATCTCAGCTTCAAGTTCTCGTTTTTCCCGCATACGCGGGGGTGATCCTGGTCAAGACTGGGCGCATAAGTCAGGGTATGAGTTTTTCCCGCATACGCGGGGGTGATCCCAAAATCACAACATTCCTTGCAAGTTCTCGTTTTTCCCGCACATGCGGGGGTGATCCTACGATTGAAGATAATAAGAAAGAAACAAGTAAGTTTTTCCCGCACATGCGGGGGTGATCCCACACCTTTAGGTTGTAAGTTCAATTCCTTCAAGTTTTTCCCGCATACGCGGGGGTGATCCTTTCATTGAGTCTAATGAACCTTTTGAGATTAAGTTTTTCCCGCATACGCGGGGGTGATCCCAAGACTCTTACCATCTTCAAGATGTCTGATATGTTTTTCCCGCACACATGAGGGCGATACTGAACATCGACCATGGCAACGTGGTAGAAGAAGGTTTTTCCTGCAGACGCGGGGGTGATCCCGCAGTAAATGCCGTGGAGCAGGTTGCAGCTGAGTTTTTCCCGCATACGCGGGGGTGATCCTAGACGTGTAGTTGATGAATTGAAGAATGAGTTGTTTTTCCCGCACACGCGGGGGTGATCCTATTCCTTAGCCACCCTAGCAATTTTTAACCTACGTTTTTCCCGCACACGCGGGGGTGATCCTAAGGCTATCTTGGTCCTGGCCGAGCAGGTAAAGTTTTTCCCGCATACGCGGGGGTGATCCTTTTGCTTTGAGTTCTTCGTCAGATTCGATGATGTTTTTCCCGCAGACGCGGGGGTAATCCTAGCTTGACCGTGTATTCATTTTTCAAAATCGGGTTTTTCCCGCACACGCGGGAGTGATCCCGAAGATAAGACTATTTCTGTTACTGACAAGGAGTTTTTCCCGCGCATGCGGGGGTGATCCTAGGATATTGATACAGCCTAGTAGCTAACACAAGTTTTTCCCGCAGACGCGGGGGATTGACTACATAAAATGAGATATAAGAAAATCTCCCTATTGAAAACTGGTAAATTAGAGATAGGAGTGTTTTTTTATAGGAAAAAAGCATATTTTGTGTCAAAGAAGACATCTTACATAACAAAGGAGAAGACAAGTAAATCGAATGAAGTCATCATGGAGACATTTGGTAACAATAACATCAGTTGGGTAACAAACTTGTAGCAGAGTATAAGAAAATTTGTCTTGCATCTGTTGTCTTAGAGATTTTCAGAACTAAATGCTCAACATTTTTTGATTGGAAAAACGAGACTAAAATCCTTAACTCAGATTATCGTTTCTATCGGGCTGGCACAAAACTTTGCGGGTCTGAAAGCCTTGGTGAGTACGGGCATCCAGCAAGGCCACATGAAATTGCAGGCCAAATCCCTAGCTCTCCTAGCTGGTGCTAGTGAGTCCGAAGTTGCTCCCCTCGTTGAGCGACTCATCGCAGATAAAACCTTTAACTTAGAGACAGCCCAGCGCTATCTTGAAAACTTAAGATCATAAAAAAACTCAGACGAATTCGTCTGAGTTTTTTGTACTTAAATACTTTTTCCTGGTAATAGGGTGACGGGTAAGAAGTAACCAGTTGTCGCGACCTCTTTACCTTCAATCTTCTGCAAGAGAAGATCGACAGTGAGGTGGGCAATCTCTTTCATAGGTTGCTTAATCGTTGTCAGGTGAGGGTAGTAGTTCTCGATAAAGTAAGTCCCATCATAGCCGATGACCTTGAGCTCATTAGGAACAGAAATTCCCAGCTCTTGTGCGATTTTGATAACCAGGATAGCTGTCAAATCATCTGAAGCAAAGATAGCGTCTGGTTTCTGATGGGTCAAGATATTCTTGATTTCCATTTCTTTTCTGACGGGAGAAAAGTCACTCGAAACATTGATAATAGGCGCTTTTGGGAGAACAGAGGCAAAACCAGCATGGCGCAGTCCAGTTGGTGAATTAGAGTTATCATTTCCTGTAATCATGATGATAGACTGGGCTCCAGTCTTGACCAGAGTTTGGGCGGCGAGGACTCCGCCACCGTAGTTATCGGAGGAGACGACAGGGATGTCTGGAGACAAGTTTCGGTCAAAGGAAATGATCGGTGCTGTCACACGATTGTAGTCTTCGATTCCCAAGTTGTGACTTCCAGAAATGATACCATCGACCTGGTTGGCCTCCAGCATTTCAATGTACTCCCGTTCTTTTTCAGAGTCATGTTCGCTGTTACAGATGATGGTCTTGTAGCCATTTTTGAAGAGTTGGTGTTCCAACTTGTCAATCAACTCCGCATAAAAGACATGACTGATGTTAGGAAAAATAAGTCCAATCAACTTGGCAGATTTTCCTTGGAGGCTTCGAGCCAGATTGTTGGGTTTGTAGCCCAATTCTCGCATGGCTTCATTAACCTTTTGAATGGTTTTCTCAGATAGATACCCCTTTTTATTGATGACCCGTGAGACGGTAGTGGGGCTGACGCCTGCAAGTTTTGCGACATCAGTTAGTTTTGCGACCATAATCTAATTCATAGTAAGTTCCAGTTGGGTTTCCAGATTTAATCAGGATACCATTTTGGTCCACATGTGGGAAGACACGACCAGAAAATACTTTTTCTCCTTTATTGATGAAAATTTCAAAGACTGACTTGTCGATGAAGATAGTGGCAGTAGTAGCTTGGTTATCGATAGGGCAAGAACGAGTAGTACCAAATTCTTGGGCGTACTGTTCACCAGCCTGACTACGATCCACTGTCACCTGTCCATTGACAAGGTCAAAGTGGATGGAAAGCCCCTTGCCTTCTTTATCAGCGAGCAAGACAATCTCGCTTTGGCTATTGGCCTCCAAGTTGAGCTCGAGTTCATAGGTGTTATTGGTTTGAGTACGATTTGAGAAGGCCTCTTCAGAAGAACGAAGTTCTTTGACGGCTGCGACCGGATATTGGTAGAGTTTGCCATCTTTGATAGTGAGTTCTTTGACCAATGAGAAGGTTCCTTGGTGGTCAAAACGGTCAGATGGGTAAGAAACATCTGGTAACCCAAGCCAGCTTACTGCCAATGTACGTCCATCCGGAGCGTTGAAGGCTTGAGTCGCATAGGCTTCAAAACCATAGTCTAGATTTTGCAATGGAGACACATCTACCATTTTGGCATTTTCAGGATCAAAGGATGCTCCGATTTTGTACATGTTTGGATAGATATTATCATAATCTAGAACACCTTTATCCAATCCTTGTGGGCAGTAGAGAAGAACAGGTTGTTCGCCTACAAAGACTAGATTTGGACATTCCATCATGTAGGCAGTGCGGTCGTTAGCAAAGTTAAGGTCGCCAACTGCTTGCCAGTTTGTGTAGTCATTGTCCACAGCCTTGTAGAGACGGACGAAGCCTTTTTTCTCCAAGTCCTGTCCACCGACGATAGCATAATATTGACCTTTAAAGTTAAAAATTTGTGGGTCGCGGAAGTGGTCAGTAGAGTCTGCTGGCTGGTCAATCAAGATTTTGTCAATCTTTGTAATCTTGCCATCCTTGTCCATCAAAGCCCCAATCTGGTAAGGGTGACGGATCCAGTTTTCATCACGGACATTTCCAGTATAAAATAGGAACAACTGATCGCCAAACTGCATGGCAGAACCAGAGTAGGCACCGTGGCTATCTAATGGAGTATCTGGCAAAACTTTGACTCCAGTTTCTGTGAAGTGCACTAAATCATCACTTTCAAGCTGCACCCAAGACTTCAACCCATGGGTTGCACCAAAGGGGAAGTTCTGATAAAAGAGAATCCATTTGCCATCAAAATAAGAAAAGCCATTTGGATCATTGAGAAGCCCCATTTTTGGCTCGACATGGTAACGAGTATGCCAAGGAGATTGTGCCATCTTTTCCTTGATTTGCTTGATTTCATCATTAGACCAGTCTTCATAGCGTCTGTAACGGCGCTCGGTTGTCCATTCCATTTTATCTTTCCTCCATAAGTTCTATTCTATTCTATTATTAATAGTAAACGTTTTCGGCAAAAAAAGCAAGCCTTTTATGTTAAAAAAGAGAAAAATATGTCAAACGATTGCTAGAAATCAAGTAAAGGAAATCTGGCAAATTTTCACGAAAATATGAAAGAAAATGTAAATAAAAACCTTTATTCCTCAAGTATAAAGATATTTTTTTGAGGAAAAAGAGAATTTCCATCAAAAACGAGCAAAAATAATCAGAGAAAAAAGAAAGGGTTTAAAAATTTCTGCAAAACGCTTGACATATTTTAGAAACGTGATAAAATAATAGTCGTGGGGCGAATAAAATCGCTTTCAAACACTTTACAAAATTTTTATAAGGAGATTTTTGCAAATGAACAATCAGGATATTGCAAAAAAAGTCATCGAAGCCCTTGGCGGACGTGAAAATGTCAACAGTGTAGCCCACTGTGCGACTCGTCTACGTGTCATGGTCAAAGATGAAGGGAAAATCAATAAGGAAGTGATTGAGAACTTGGATAAAGTTCAAGGAGCTTTCTTTAACTCAGGTCAATACCAAATCATCTTTGGTACTGGTACAGTAAACAAGATGTACGACGAAGTCGTTGCACTTGGTTTGCCAACCTCTTCTAAAGAAGACATGAAAGCAGAAGCTGCTAAACAAGGAAACTGGTTCCAACGTGCTATCCGTACTTTCGGTGACGTCTTCGTGCCAATCATCCCAGTTATCGTAGCGACTGGTCTCTTCATGGGTCTTCGTGGTCTCATGAACGCTCTTGGAATGACACTTCCAGAAGATGTTACCATTTACAGCCAAATCCTCACAGATACAGCCTTCATCATCTTGCCAGGTTTGGTTGTATGGTCAACCTTCCGCGTATTCGGTGGTAACCCAGCTGTTGGTATCGTCCTTGGTATGATGCTGGTTTCTGGTTCGCTTCCAAACGCTTGGGCAGTAGCATCAGGTGGTGAAGTAACAGCTATGAATTTCTTTGGCTTCATTCCTGTTGTTGGTTTGCAAGGTTCCGTTCTTCCAGCCTTTATCATTGGGGTGGTCGGAGCCAAGTTTGAAAAAGCTCTCCGCAAAGTGGTTCCAGATGTCTTGGATCTCTTGGTGACACCGTTCGTGACACTTTTGGTCATGTCTATCCTTGGACTCTTTGTCATCGGACCAGTCTTCCACGTTGTTGAAAACTACATCCTTCTCGGAACAAAAGCGATTCTTGCTTTGCCGTTTGGTCTTGGTGGTTTGGTCATCGGTGGGGTTCACCAATTGATTGTCGTATCAGGTGTACACCACATCTTCAACTTGCTTGAAGTACAATTGCTTGCTGCTGACCATGCCAACCCATTCAACGCTATCATCACTGCAGCGATGACAGCTCAAGGGGCTGCAACTGTTGCCGTTGGTGTTAAAACGAAGAATCCTAAACTGAAAACACTTGCTTTCCCAGCTGCTCTTTCTGCCTTCCTCGGTATTACAGAGCCTGCTATCTTCGGGGTGAACTTGCGCTTCCGTAAACCATTCTTCCTTTCATTGATCGCTGGTGCTATCGGTGGTGGATTGGCTTCTATCCTTGGACTTGCTGGTACTGGTAATGGTATCACCATCATCCCTGGTACAATGTTGTATGTTGGTAACGGCCAATTGCTACAATACCTTCTTATGGTAGCTGTATCATTCGTTCTTGGTTTTGCCCTTACTTACATGTTTGGTTATGAGGACGAAAAAGAAGTTGCTTCTGAAGTAGCGACAGAACGTTTGGTTCAAGAAGAAACAACTGGTAACATTCCAGTAGCTCCTCAAAATGAAACAATCCAAACTCCAATCGTTGGGGACGTAGTTGCTCTTGAGAATGTTAACGACCCAGTCTTTTCAAGTGGTGCAATGGGACAAGGGATCGCTGTAAAACCAAGCCAAGGTGTGGTTTACGCACCAGCTGATGCAGAAGTATCGATCGCCTTTGCTACAGGACATGCTTACGGTTTGAAGACAGCAAATGGAGCTGAAATCTTGATCCACGTTGGTATCGATACGGTGACTATGAACGGTGAAGGCTTTGAACAAAAAGTTGCTCAAGGCGACAAGGTCAAAGCTGGTGACGTTCTTGGAACATTTGACTCAAACAAAATCGCTGCTGCAGGTCTTGACGACACAACAATGGTTATCGTAACCAACACAGCAGACTACGCTTCTGTGACACCAGTCGCAAGCGGTTCAGTTGTCAAGGGTGACGTGATCATCGAAGTGAAAGCCTAGTCCTCTTCGAAAATCAGATTTAAAAACAAAACGAACAAATATTATGTTTGTTCGTTTTTACTTGGATGGTAAGATTTACAGAGGAAAATCTAAAATATTGAGAAATCTAGCCCTTTAAAATGTGCTATAATAGAGAAAACAAAGATAAGAGGTTTATCATGACAAAATTATATGGAAGCTTAGAAGCGGGCGGTACAAAGTTTGTCTGTGCTGTCGGAGATGAAAATTTTAACGTTGTAGAAAAAACACAATTTCCTACAACAACTCCTATCGAGACCCTCGATAAAACCATCGAGTTTTTTTCAAAATTCGATAATCTTGCAGGTCTTGCTGTCGGTTCATTTGGTCCTATCGATATCGATAAAAACTCAAAATCCTATGGCTTTATCACAACGACTCCAAAACCTCACTGGGCAAATGTGGACTTGCTTGGTGCCCTCCGTCGTGCCCTAAATGTGCCCATGTATTTCACGACAGACGTAAATAGCTCTGCCTATGGTGAAGTGGTTGCTCGTAACAATGCTGGTGGCCGTATCGAAAACTTGGTCTACTACACGATCGGTACAGGGATCGGTGCAGGTGTTATCCAACGTGGTGAGTTTATCGGTGGTGTGGGTCACCCTGAGATGGGTCACTACTACGTGGCTAAACACCCAATGGATGTAGAAAAAGAATTCAACGGTGTTTGTCCATTCCACAAGGGCTGTTTGGAAGGCTTCGCAGCTGGACCAAGTCTCGAAGCACGTACAGGTGTTCGTGGTGAAAACATCGAACTCAACAGTTCTGTCTGGGACGTCCAAGCCTATTATATCGCTCAAGCCGCGGTCAATGCTACTGTGACTTTCCGTCCCGACGTGATTGTCTTTGGTGGTGGGGTTATGGCCCAACAACACATGCTGGACCGTGTACGTGAGAAATTCACAGCTCTTCTCAACGGCTACCTACCAGTGCCAGACGTGCGTGACTACATTGTCACTCCAGCAGTCGCAGGTAATGGTTCTGCCACACTTGGAAACTTTGTCCTTGCTAAGAGTGTCGCAAAATAAAATAAACAAAACATCCGCTTGGGAAACCAAACGGATGTTTTGTTTGACGAAAATGTTTTTGAGCCTTTCCTTAAGTGATGACGGACGGTAGCGACTTTCTTCGAAATTCCATACCTAAACTTTGAGCCTAATGTCTCAAAGTTTCCCAACACCTGAAACCATTAGATTTCAGGTGTTTTTATCACGGCGGAAAGGCTAGGTACGTCCTCGATTCACTATCGAAAAGTTGGCATGATTTCCATACCAAAGTATATTTAGTATCAGGCTATTTTCTATTCTCAAAACATCTGCCAGAAGAAATCAATGATATAAGTCAAACCATAAGTGTAAACCACTAGGGTAAAGGGCTTGGTCAAAATAATAATAATCATATAGCGCTTGAAGGTCATCTTGGTGAGGGCAGCCAGCATACAGAGAAAGTCAGCTGGGCTAACTGGCCAGATCATCATAAAGATAAAGAAACGCTCGAAGCGATTGCCCTTATCTAGCCAACCGATATATTTGTCATAGGTGCGCTTGCTGACGACGGACTGGACAAAGGCAGCTCCATAGAGGCGCACGAGGTAAAAGATAATGGCACAGCCAATCACGATGCCGATATAGTTATAGATGGTTCCGATGATGTGGCCGTAAATAAAGACCCCAGCCACTGAGGTCAAAGCTCCCGGAATGATCGGAACAACGGTTTGTAGGATCTGTAAAAAGATAAAGAGTGGTGGCCCCCAAACCCCAGCTTGCTGGATAAAGGCCGATAGGGTTTCCTTGGACTGTAACACTCCCGCCTGATAGGCCCAAATACAGAAAATCAAGGTGCCGACTCCCCCGACGATAGATGAGATATTGATGACTTGCTGTAGAAGGGGAGAAACAGCTTTCATTTGCTTATCCTGTGACATGTAAACTCCTCATAGATAGTATGATTCTACTATACCATATTTTATGGAGAAAAACTATCTGGATTATCTGACTGGTGAAATAAGTGTGGTAAAATGAGAATAAGAAAATGATGGTATAGAATGAGGGGTATCATGTTAGGTTTAAACTTTAAAGGAAGCTGGCGCCAATATCAAAAACAGGTCTTGGATCGTTTTCAGGACTATCAAGCAGACGGCCATGTTCATCTAGTGGCCGCTCCAGGGTCTGGAAAGACAACCATTGGTATCGAGCTAATCGCTCGTTTTGGCAACCCAGCCCTCATCTTAGTTCCGACTGTAACCATTCGTGAACAATGGGTGGATAGAATACAAACTGCTTTTCTAGAGGATTGTCAGAGGCTTTCAGACCTCGTTTCCCAAAACTTAAAGGAGATGAAGGTATTAACGATTGTGACCTATCAGGCTTTTCATAGTGCCATGAACCAACTTCAATCACAAGAAGATGGAGAAGCAGAGGATTTTGTGGGGTTTGATTTGCTTGCAAGCCTAAGAGCTCAGAAAGTTGCTACTCTTTGTTTGGACGAATGCCACCACCTGCGCAATGAATGGTGGAAAAGTCTGGAAGCCTTTCGCAAGCAGTATGGACCGCTGAAACTCATCTCCCTGACAGCGACACCACCATATGACAGCGATCCTGAACTCTGGGAACGCTATATCCGAATGTGCGGGGAGATCGATCAAGAAATCACGGTACCTGAACTAGTCAAGGAAGACACTCTTTGCCCTCATCAGGATTTTGTCTATATGTGCTCACCAACAGCTGAAGAGGCGGAACGTCTCAAACAGTTTGAGGAGACTAAGTGGGACTATATTCATCACCTTATAGTCGATCCTGATTTTCAAACATTTGTAGCAGGGTCTAAGGTCCTCAAAGGGGATATTTCATCTGATTTGCTTTTAGAAGATCCCAAGTACTTGTCTGCTATGTTGATTTATATGCATTCTCAGGGGTTAACGATTCCTCCCTCTTTGCAAAATTTACTGGGAACCCAGAGGCTTCCAACATTGACCTCCTACTGGTTGGAGACGCTGTTGCAGAGCATACTCTATCAGACACCAGATTGGTATGAGGATCCAGATGGATATAGGAAAAAGTTAGAGGCTGACTTGAAGGCGCGTGGGTTGGTGGAAAAACGTCAGGTTTATCTGGTTAAGTCTAAGGCTTCTGACCAGCTTTTAACCCAATCTCTAGGGAAGTTGTCTGCCATTGCCGATATCTTTTTGACGGAGTATGAGAGTCTAGGTCAGGAACTGAGACAGTTAGTACTAGCTGACTATATTCGCAAGGATTTTGCCACCTATCTGGGAGATAATCAGGCAACCATTTCTCAGTTGGGGGTTCTCCCTTATTTTGAAAGCATTCGTCGAAAAGCTCAGGAGCAAGAGATACCTGTGTCTTTGGCTGTCTTGTCAGGTAGTGTCATTATTTTGCCTACCGATGTGGCAGCAGAGTTGAAGGAACTCTTGCCTCAGGTTCCTCTTAGTTTCTCATCTATTGGTCACTTAGATCAAAAAGATTATGTGCAGGTTGTTTTTCCAAGCTCAGCTAAGGGAATCGTAGCGGCAGTGACGGAGCTTTTTCAACGAGGGCGGATTCAAGTCCTAGTCGGAACCAAATCTCTCCTCGGAGAGGGTTGGGATGCTCCTTGTGTTAATTCCCTAATCCTCGGAAGCTTTGTGGGGAGCTTTATGCTGAGTAACCAGATGCGCGGGCGTGCCATTCGTATCTGGCCGGGGCATCCAGAAAAGACCAGCAACATCTGGCATCTGGTAGCCGTTCAAGCGCAAGCACTTATCACTCTTCCTGGTGAGGAGCCTAGACCAGAGAGCAATCAGGATCTGCAGACCTTGTCGCGACGGATGGAGCATTTTCTTGGATTGGCTTATAATCAGGAGAGTATTGAGACCGGTTTGGATCGTTTGGATTTTCCAAAGCCCCCTTTTAAGAAAAAGCAAATTAGTGAGTACAATGAGCGAGTTAAGAGTCTCTCCAAGGATCGAGCAGGCTTGAGAAAAAAATGGCAAGATGCTCTTGTCGTAGCGGATCAGCTCGAGATAGTTACAGAAGTCGCAACCCAAAAACAGAAGATCCCAGTCATGCTCTTGCTTGATGCCTTAAAATGGGTTCGCATGTCATTGCTCTTGTTGGCAGTAGATTTGTTGGTCTTGCTATTTAGACTAAGACTGATCGGTATTTGGTGGCTTACAGCAGCCTGTCTCCTCTTTTTGGTCTTTGCATCTTGGCGCTACCTCCGTTATAAAAGTCCTTATAAACGTTTGCAATCTCTGGGTGAGCAGATCCGAAAGGCTCTGATAGATTCGGGGCATCTAACGGATGATCAATCCCGTGTTCATGTAGAGGAGGACAAGGAAAATTATATGGTATTCGCCTATCTCAAGGGAGGAAGCATGAGGGACAAGGAGCTGTTTGCGCAGACTGTGGGAGAGTTCTTTGCTCCAGTGGATAACCAGCGCTATCTCTTGAAGGCAGAGAAAGTCCGACAAGGTCAATCACCTTACTATGTCGTGCCAAGTCTTTTTGACAAGCGCAAGGAAGAAGCACAGAAATTCCTCGACTTTCTGAGGCCAACTATCGGACGTTATCACCTCGTCTATACACGAACAGAGACCGGGCGGAAAATCCTTCTCGAAGCTCGTATCAAAGCTCTTTCCAATAAAAATGACCGTACCTTGACTAAGAAGAAGGTTAAAAGTCTGTTGGAGTAGGGGAGGTAGCTATTCGAAGTTTCGAAGATATGAATTTCCTAAAGTTTATATGCATTCTAATCTTCGAACGATAAGAAATACATAAATTTATGAGCATTCTAAGCTTCAAATAGTCTAGATGAGAAAGTTTTGGGGTCTTCGAGCTTTCGAATAGTCATCTTTCCTAAAGTTTAGATGTTTTCTAAAGCTAGAAAAGTTAAAATTTGAAAATAGTAAGAGTCTCTATCTGACAGACGGGTATGTTTCCAGTCAGATAGGGATTTTTAATACTCTTCGAAAATCCAATTCAAACCACGTCAGCGTCGCCTTGCTGTACTCAAGTACAACCTGCGGCTAGCTTCCTAGTTTGCTCTTTGATTTTCATTGAGTATTATTTTTAAATGACTGATTTATTCTATAAAAGTAAAAAATAGCCAAAAAAAAGTGCTGTTGGGATGATAAAGTAGACAGTTGAGCGGAGGAGTGTCATAAGTTCTTTGCTATTTGTTAGAATTGTCTTATCAATTTAAAGGAGAAAATCTGATGAAGAAAGATAAAGAAAATGAGGAAAGTATGCTATCGGCACTTCCTTTATGGGGCCTCTTATTTTTGGTCTGTGTATTACTTCAAGTCTATGTAGGAAGGGACAGACCTTTGATTCAACCTCCTAGACAAGGAAGCATTGTAAAAACAGATAAAAAACAGGTCTATCTTCCAGAACTAATCCAGTCTTTATTTGATAAAGAAAAAACTAAATGATTCGTTAAATAGAAAGGTTATCTTCATGACAAAAACATTTACCATCCGCCCGCTAAGCTATACCAACTTTACCAACCGTGAGTTTGAAAGTCTCATGGTAGATACGGGTCAACTACTAGAAGTTTTTGCCAAGGCACATAAGGACGAGCCTATGTATAGCAAACATCTCGATTCCTTCAAGAGCAAACTGGCAGACTTCCAAGCTCAACTAGCTATCGTAGAAAAGAAAGAAGCGACGAATCTGACCGAAGTCGATCGCAATCGTGACAGTGCCCTAGTCGGTCTCTTTACTCTTCATAGAGGATTTGCTAAGATCAAGGAAAGCAAACTCAAAGAAGCCCATGAGACCTTGAAACCAGTCTTTGCCAAGTACAAGGACATCACCAAGCATAGCAATGATGTGGAAACGGCAGAAATCAAGAGCCTGCTCAAAACCCTGAGTGAGGAACCCTACCAGACAGCAGTGACTAGTCTAGGATTGACCCCTATGCTACAGGCGGTGATTAGTGCTCAGGAAGACTATGACAAGGTCGAAAGTCAGGCGCGTGCGCATAAGTCTGCCAAGGAAGTCGGCAAGACTAGACAAGTCCGCACCGAACTAACCAGCATCTACGACCTCTTTATGCGCTATACCGTAGCCAGCGCAGAAGCCTATCCAGAAAAAGAGCACCTAACCAAACTCCTCAAGGACCTGAATACAATCCGAGACAGTAAACGACGATTGACTGGTTCAAGTAAGAAGGATAAGAAAGTAAAAGTAGAAGAAGCAGAACAAGTTGCAGGATAAAAACAAACGTCTCTAGATATATTATTATCTAAAGGCGTTTTTTTGGTGGATTCGTGGTATAATTTTGGTAATTATCTATAATGAAGAGGAGAAAAAATCATGGCAGATACAATTTTAATTTTAGGTAATGGTTTTGATATTGCAATGGGGCGAAAAACAAAATATACCGATTTTATTGAGTTTGAAAAACAATTATTTTCTAATCCTGACGAGGAATTAGTAGAGTTTCTAAAAGTCAAAAATATTTGTATTGAAAAATTCAGAGATAATTTGTATTTGAGATTCATTAATGAGAACAAAGGTACTCTTGGAGATAATTGGTCTAACCTTGAAATCATGATTTCCCAACTTGTAGATGCGATAATGTATTTTAAAGAGAATATGCAATTGCTTTATGATTTATCAGCTATACATCCAGTTAGGAGAAGTAACGATATATTGAAAAAAGAAACTAATTTCAGTGCAAAATACTTTATTGCAAACGTATTTGCTCCATTTTATCAAGAGTATGAGTGGAAGTTTTTGGATAGAGATTGTGTGTTGAACAAACTAAACTATATCTTTATCGAACAGTTAAATTTATTAACAGAACTGCTAGAAATCTATCTGTCGTATTTAGATTATTTAGATTTTGAAGTTAGCGAGATTAAAGCCAAGGCGACAGCTTTGGATGCAGTACCTCATTTATTAAGTTCTTATGTTTTAAACTTTAATTATACCAACACGTCAGCTTATCTATTTGGAACTGTTGAAGAAAGAACTCATTTTATACATGGTCGAATTGATTTAGATAGAACGTTTAATAGAATCAATACCATGGTCTTTGGAATTGAAGATAAAGAAAATGATGTCAACAGTGACCTAATTCCTTATCAGAAGTATTACCAAAGGGTTGTTAAGGAAACTGGAAATAAATTTGAAGAATTTTTTATTAAGAGAAATTATATTGTAAAAAATACTTCTGTTGCAGGGCGTGCTGTTCCGACTAGAGTTCCAGTTTCGAAAAACATTGTTATTTTTGGTCATTCAGTAGATCCTTTAGATAAAGAGATTTTTCAAAAATGTTTTGAATTAGCAAATAAAGGTGAGTATCCTTATCGATTTATTTTCACTTATGTTGATGAGCCAGCAAAACGATCGATTATTAAGAATCTCGCAATCATCCTTGGGAAGGAAAAATTGATAGAGTTAACAGGGGAACAGAATGTTGTATTTGTAAAGAGTGATGATAAGGATGGTATGAAAGATGTTCTACTACCTTAATAAAATCAAAGAAATGATTGAATTTATAAAGTACAATTATAAAATCATATTTTAAAAATAGATTATACCCCACTCATCCTCCCTAGGTCGAGTGGTTTTTCTTGAAATATGATAAAATAGAAAAGATAATATACTTATTTAATGGAGTGATTGTGATAGTATTTATTGAATTGATAAATGAGAAGATTAAAACAGTGTAGATAAATTGGAATTTGTGGAGAGATAGGATGATTAAAAAAAGTGTGGAATCGGAACAAGGAAATACGTATTATTGGACTAATGAAAATGTCGAAAAACCATGCATTGTAATGCTTCCTGGATTGACAGCTGATCATAGATTATATGATAAACAAGTAGATGAATTTAAAAAGGATTTCAATATTATTGTTTGGGATTGCCCATGTCACGGAGAGTCTAGACCATACAGTACGTTTAATTACAAATTAGTGACGCAAGAACTGGAAATTATATTAAAAACAGAGAATGTTAAATCGGCAATATTTATTGGGCAATCACTTGGAGGAATGATAGCTCAATATTACATAGAAGAACATCAAGAACAAGCAATAGGTTTTATTTCTATAGATAGCGTTCCTTTTGGAAATTATTATAGCAAATCAGATATGTTTTGGTTAAACCAGATTGAGTGGCTAAGTAAACTATACCCTGATAAAATGCTAAGAGATTTCATGGCAAAAGGTTGTGGTGTTTCTGAGTATACTCAGAACAGTATGAAACTTATGCTTTCAATCTATAGTAAAAAGGAACTATGCCATTTGATGTGGATAGGTGAAGCAGCATTTATTCCTGAAAATCATGAAATAAATTTGAAATGTCCTGTAATACTTTTACTTGGGGAGAACGATAAGGTTGGTAAAGTGTCGCAGTATACAAGAGAGTGGCACAAAAGGGAAGGATACCCACTACACATTATTAAAAATGCCGCTCATAATTCAAATCAAGATAATCCTGATGAAGTAAATGATTTAATAAGAAAATATATAAATAAATGGCTATAAAGATATTGTAACTACTGTAAAATTGACAAATCCCAGTTTGTTGAACTTAGCAATTTATAAGTTTTTAAGAGATAGAACCTATAAAACTTGCACGAGAACTGTAGGTAGGCGAAGAAATCTTCCTCTTGACCTATCTCAGTGTAGTTAATAAATTTGGACAATTTAAGAAATGGGATAGCAGTATATGGAATACGATAGATTGTTTTGGAGATAAGGAATTTTTATCATTTTGGAAATTCCGAGGGATTCTTTCTACAGCGGGAAATTATTTTGACTTTGATAAAATTCCAGAAAATATGACCTATACTCTTTGGATAGAAAAATACGCTTTTGAACCTCCTCATGAATTTGAAGATTATAGGGAGGATGTCATGAGAAAGATTCGTCCGAAACTTGAGCAACTGGAATTAAAAGGATTTAAATCTGTAGAAGAAATAGATGGAGAACATAGACGTAGGGATTAGGATTTTAAAATTTGGGATTTTTTTCTAATTCATTGCTTATTTTTAACCGTTATACCAAAGTTAATTTTTAGTAGTGAAAATATGATAAAATAGAAAGAAAATACATTTCCTTAAAAAATTAAGATTCAACTTTGTTTCCATATTTCCTGGAAACTGATAGAAAGTAAGGAGAAACATGGAACAAATTAACCAAAAATCCCAGTGTCAGCAACTCTGGGCTAGAAACAAATACCTCGTTTTAAGCCATTCCAGCAATATTTACAATGAGATTCGCCAATACTTGAAGAATGAAGAGGTGGAGCTGAGTCATGTTCAAGAACTGATTGACCGTGCTTGCCAAATTCCTGAGCATAGAGGTCAGGTTTGCAATGCCTTTCAGCATATTTGGGGTTATTTCAAAAAGAAAGCGACTGATGCTGAGCGCAAAGACTATATGCTCTTGCTGGATCGCTACCGCTTTGGTCAGACTTCCAAGGAAGACTTGATTTCTAAGACTCGAGACTTGCTTGATCGCTATCCAAATACCTACTTGCAATATTCGACTTTACTGAAAGGAGACTCCCATGAGACTTTGGCATGAGGCTTTGATTTCACAACTTCCCCGTCCTCAACTTTTGGGGCAACATCGAGAGTGTTGCGCCCTGCGTGGTAATGGTTGGGGCAGAAAGCATGCGACGGTGGACTATGTCTTTACTCACTCGCCTTATCACCTCTATGCCTATCATCGCTTGATCATGGAGGAAATGGCTAACCGAGGCTACAATGTCAGTCCAGAGTGGCTGGACAAGAACTACCGTGGCAAGATCTGTCATCCTTATGAAGACTTGCCTGAGGAAAAGTTGGGAAATCCCATCTATAGTGAGCATGATTCAGCCTACTACGAGGAGTGTCTGGCTAATCTCCGTGAGAAAGGCATTGAGTTGGTGTAAGAGTCAGGATTAGCTCCACATTATAACTCTTCTCGTAATTTTTTCGAATAATAAAGATGAGACCTTTAGAATGATTCTAAGGTCTTCTTTTTATGAGTATTAGGATTTACTTTTAATAACTTTTGAGTTATAATTGAATTAGAAAGAGGCTACTTGGTGCATACGATTTACTTCTATAAGGACAAAAATGGAAACGAGCCAGTCTTAGATTATATGAGAGAATTGGCTAGAAAGAAGAGTAAGGATAGTCGCATCAAACTCAATAAACTAAACGACTATATCGAGTTGCTTAGTCAGCATGGGACTAGAACTGGTGAACCCTATATCAAACATTTGGAAGATGAGATTTGGTAACTAAGACCTCTTAGGGATAGGATATTATTTGTAGCGTGGCTTGATGGGAGTTTTGTTCTCTTACATCATTTTGTCAAAAAGACTCAGAAAACTCCTAGGAGAGAAATTGAAAAAGCCAAGCGTGAACTGAAGGACATAAAAGAAAGAGGGTTAAGTGATGAAGAATAGTGCCATTGGAAGTAATTGGAAGGATGTCCGAACAGAACTCTTTACCAAGGAGGAAATCCTTGAAAGTGATATGCGAGTGGCTATCATGAGTGAGTTGATAGAAGCTAGACATGAGCAAGGTATTAGTCAGAAAAAGCTAGAGGAACTCAGTGGAGTAAGCCAGCCTGTTATAGCTAGGATGGAGACAGGAAAGACCAGTCCTCAGTTGGATACGGTCTTAAAAGTCTTAGCCAGTTTAGGAAAGACACTAGCAGTCGTCCCACTTGAACAGGAAAAAGGTTGATTAAATAGACCTATAGTCTTTTCTAATAACAAGCCATAGTCACTGATGAGAATCGTCAATAGCTCGTTTGAGCATTCTAACTAAAATACAGCAATAAAACAAGCAATACAAAGGATTTGAGACACTGGTCTCAAGTCTTTTTCTTTTGTCTAAAAGAGTGATATAGTTTCAAACTATATCAAAGCCTAATTATTTACAATTATACAGACAGTTTCTTTTCTGTTAAGATAGTTTCAACAACAAATTTTGGAGGACACATCATGTCAACTACGATCATCGGTTTCCCTCGTTTGGGCGAATTCCGCGAATTAAAATTTACAACTGAAAAATACTTTAGAAAAGAAATCTCAGAAGAAGAACTCTTGGCTGCGGCTAAAGAATTGCGTGCAAAACACTGGAACATTGTCAAAGAAAAAGGCATCACTGAAATCCCATCAAATGACTTTTCTCACTATGACAACTTCCTAGATGCAGCTTTCCTTTTCAACGTGGTACCTGCTTCAGTTCAAAACTTGGACTTGTCTGACCTTGAGCGCTACTTTGCTTTGGGACGTGGTTACCAAGGAGAAAAAGGGGATGTTCGTGCCCTTCCGATGAAGAAATGGTTCAACACCAACTACCACTACATCGTGCCTAAATTTGAAAAAGACACTCAAGTAAAATTGGCTGGTCACAAGATTTTTGATGAATTCCAAGAAGCAAAAGAACTTGGATTGAACACTCGTCCTGTTCTTGTAGGTCCGTTCACTTTCCTTCAATTATCAGACTTTGAAGACAGTGTGAAAGCAGAAGACTTCGTAGATAGCTTAGTAGCTGCTTACCAAGAAGTTTTTGCTAAATTGGCGGAACTTGGTGCGACTCGCATCCAACTCGACGAAGCGGCTCTTGTCAAAGATTTGACAGCTGAAGAAAAAGCTCTCTTCTTGAACCTCTACAACAAACTCTTGGCTGACAAAAAAGGTCTTGAAGTCTTGCTTCAAACTTACTTCGGTGACGTTCGTGACGTCTACACTGATCTTGTAAACTTGCCAGTAGATGCCATCGGTTTGGACTTCGTTGAAGGTAAGAAAACTCTTGAATTGGTTAAAGGTGGTTTCCCAGCTGACAAGACTCTCTATGCAGGTATCGTCAATGGTAAAAACATCTGGCGCAACAATTACGAAAAGAGTTTGGCTGTTCTTGAGCAAATTCCAGCTGAAAATATTGTGTTGACAAGCTCATGCTCACTTCTTCATGTGCCATTTACAACAGCTAACGAAGAATTTGAACCAGCTATCTTGAACCACTTTGCCTTTGCAGTTGAAAAATTGGATGAGATCCGTGACTTGGATGCTATCCGCAATGGTCAAGGTGCAGAAGCTCTTGCAGCTAACAAAGAACTCTTTGCGACTGAGCGTGTTGGTGAAAATGCTGAACTTCGTGCGCGTATCGCTGGCTTGACAGACGCAGACTACACTCGTTTGCCAGCCTTTGCAGAACGTGAAGCTATCCAAGAAGATGCCTTCAAACTTCCAGCTCTTCCAACAACAACAATCGGTTCATTCCCTCAAACTAAGGAAGTTCGTGCCAAACGTTTGGCCTTCCGTAAGGGTGAGTTGTCAGCAGAAGACTATGACAAGTTCTTAGCAGAACAAATCGACGAATGGATTAAATGGCAAGAAGAAGTTGGATTTGACGTGCTTGTACACGGTGAATTCGAGCGTAATGACATGGTTGAGTACTTCGGTCAAAACTTGTCAGGTTACCTCTTCTCTAAGAATGGTTGGGTACAATCATACGGTATGCGTGGGGTGAAACCACCAATCATCTGGGGCGATGTCACTCGTCTTAACCCTATCACTGTCAAATGGTCTAGCTACGCACAAAGCCGTACTGACAAACCTGTTAAAGGTATGTTGACAGGACCTGTTACCATCCTTAACTGGTCATTCCCACGTGAAGACATCTCTATCAAGGACTCAACTCTTCAAATCGCCCTTGCTATCAAGGATGAAGTTCTTGACCTTGAAGCTGCAGGTGTGAAATTCATCCAAATCGACGAGGCTGCTCTTCGTGAGAAATTGCCACTCCGTCGTAGCGACTGGTATGAAGACTACCTTGACTGGGCTATTCCAGCCTTCCGCTTGGTACACTCTACAGTTGCACCTGATACTCAAATCCACACTCACATGTGTTACTCAGAATTTACAGATATCATCCCAGCTATCGACAACATGGATGCGGACGTTATTTCCTTTGAAGCAAGCCGTTCAAACCTTGAAATCTTGGACGAACTCAAAGCGAAAAACTTCCAAACAGAAGTGGGACCTGGGGTTTACGATATCCACTCACCTCGTGTGCCAAATGAAGGCGAAATCGACCACACAATCGATGCTATTCTTGCTAAAGTACCAAGCAAGAAAGTTTGGATCAACCCTGACTGTGGTTTGAAAACACGTGGTATTCCAGAAACAAAAGAAAGCTTGATCCGCCTTGTCGAAGCAGCAAAAGCTGCGCGTGAGAAATTGTAAGATAAGATTTCTCTCTTGACACTGACTGATCAAGGAACTGCTTGGCCCTAGCTGGCTCAGCAATCATGAAATCAAAAAGAAAAGGATAATGACTATGTCACGCCAAACACCGTCACTTTCATTTGAAGTGTTCCCTCCAAACCCAGCTGTGGGTAATGATAAAATTATTTCAGCCTTGCAGGATATGCGGGAGCTGACACCGCACTTTATCAGTGTGACTGCCAGCAATAATAAATTTAATATCAAGGAAACGACGGTTCGTTTGGCTGACTTTATCCAGAATGACTTGGCGATTCCAACTATTGCCCACTTGCCAGCTATCTATCTGACCAAGGACAAGGTTGCTGAAACCATTGCGGACTTGGATAAGGTTGGGGTACAGAAAATCTTGGCCTTGCGTGGGGATATTATCCCTGATGTGGAACCACAAAAGGATTTCCGCTATGCAACGGACTTGATCGAGTTCATCAAGGAACAAGCCCCTCACTTTGATATTATCGGAGCTTGCTACCCAGAGGGACACCCTGACTCGCCAAACCAGATCTCGGATATCCAAAATCTCAAGAAGAAAGTGGATGCAGGTTGTTCAAGCCTCGTAACGCAACTTTTCTTTGATAATGAGCGTTTCTATGATTTCCAAGACAAGTGTACCTTGGCGGGGATTGATGTTCCCATTCATGCGGGTATCATGCCCATTCTGAACCGTAATCAAGCGCTTCGTCTCTTGCAAACGTGTGAGAATATTCATCTTCCACGAAAATTCAAGGCTATCTTAGACAAGTATGAGCATGACCCTGAGTCGCTCAGAGCAGCAGGACTTGCCTATGCAGTGGATCAAATCGTGGACTTGGTAACTCAGGATGTTGCCGGTGTGCATCTCTACACTATGAACAATGCTGAAACAGCAAAATACATCCACCAAGCAACCCATGCCTTGTTTAATCATCAGTCTCTAGGATAATAAAAAGCAAACCATTCTTCTCAGGTGAGGGGAATGGTTCCTTTTTAATGGTAAAGACCGCACTTTTTAAGAAAAATATGATAAAATAGACTCTGTACGTACTTGATACAAAGATGAGGGTATAAAAGTTTTAAAGGCTTTGTCGATTCTCAATTTTATGATAGAAATTTTTTCATAATTTGTTCTTTTCAGTATTTAGTTTGAGCGACACGAACGAGTCAAATCGATGTTATTTGACGAGAGAGTTAGTAAAGCATTTAGCTAATCGCCTAATAGCGATTAGCGTGAAAGGATTAGATGCTTTAGCATCAAACCTTTCTAATGATTTGTATCTTGAAAATTGAACCCGGCCGAAAAGCTGTGTAAAAAAGATAAACTGTCTTGTCTTCATCGAAGACTTCGCCAGTTTCCTATTTTTACTTTGCTTTTTGCGACCTTAGTATCTTGATCTTTGTAGGCAAGGCGTATAATTTCATCAATCCAAAGGGGATTAAAATGACAAAACAAGTGTTTCAAACGACTTTTGCGGGTCGTGAGTTAATCGTAGAGACTGGTCAGGTTGCTAAGCAAGCAAATGGCTCTGTTGTCGTGCGTTACGGTGAGTCAACTGTCTTGACTGCGGCCGTTATGTCTAAGAAAATGGCAACTGGGGATTTCTTCCCACTTCAAGTCAACTACGAAGAAAAAATGTATGCGGCTGGGAAGTTTCCTGGTGGCTTTATGAAACGTGAAGGACGTCCTTCAACAGATGCGACTTTGACAGCGCGTTTGATTGACCGTCCAATCCGTCCTATGTTTGCGGAAGGTTTCCGTAATGAAGTCCAAGTCATCAACACAGTTCTTTCTTACGATGAAAATGCTTCTGCACCAATGGCAGCAATGTTTGGTTCATCATTGGCACTTTCTATCTCAGACATTCCATTTGACGGACCAATTGCTGGGGTACAAGTGGGTTATGTAGATGGCCAAATCATCATCAACCCAAGTCAAGAACAGGCAGAGCAATCACTTCTTGAATTGACAGTAGCTGGGACCAAACACGCTATCAACATGGTTGAGTCTGGTGCCAAAGAATTGTCAGAAGAAATCATGTTGGAAGCCCTTCTGAAAGGACACGAAGCTGTTAAAGAATTGATTGCCTTCCAAGAAGAAATCGTTGCTGCGGTCGGTAAGGAAAAAGCAGAAGTGGAATTGCTTCATGTGGATGCGGACTTGCAGGCTGAAATCATTGCAACCTACAACAGCGACCTCCAAAAAGCGGTCCAAGTAGAAGAAAAATTGGCTCGTGAAGCTGCAACTCAAGCAGTTAAAGACCAAGTGACTGCTGTTTACGAAGAAAAATATGCAGATCACGAAGAATTTGACCGTATCATGCGTGATGTGGCTGAAATCTTGGAACAAATGGAACACGCTGAAGTACGCCGTTTGATCACAGAAGACAAGGTTCGTCCTGACGGCCGTAAAGTCGATGAAATCCGTCCTTTGGATGCAGTTGTCGATTTCCTTCCTCGTGTGCACGGTTCAGGTCTCTTCACTCGTGGGCAAACTCAAGCCCTTTCAGTCTTGACATTGGCTCCGATGGGCGAAACGCAAATCATCGATGGTTTGGACCCAGAATACAAGAAACGCTTCATGCACCACTATAACTTCCCTCAATACTCTGTAGGGGAAACTGGTCGTTATGGTGCACCAGGTCGTCGTGAAATTGGTCACGGTGCTCTTGGTGAGCGTGCCCTTGCTCAAGTCTTGCCAAGTTTGGAAGAATTTCCATACGCGATCCGCTTGGTAGCAGAAGTCTTAGAATCAAACGGTTCTTCTTCTCAAGCTTCTATCTGTGCGGGAACGCTTGCCCTTATGGCTGGTGGTGTGCCAATCAAGGCGCCAGTAGCTGGTATTGCCATGGGTCTCATCTCTGATGGAAATAACTACACTGTATTGACAGATATCCAAGGTTTGGAAGACCACTTTGGAGACATGGACTTTAAGGTAGCAGGTACTCGTGAGGGGATTACAGCCCTTCAAATGGATATCAAGATCCAAGGGATTACTGCAGAAATCTTGACAGAAGCTCTTGCTCAAGCCAAGAAAGCTCGTTTTGAAATCCTTGATGTCATCGAAGCGACTATTCCAGAAGTTCGTCCAGAATTGGCTCCAACTGCTCCAAAAATTGATACTATCAAGATTGATGTGGACAAAATCAAGATTGTCATCGGTAAGGGTGGAGAAACCATCGACAAGATTATCGCTGAAACAGGCGTTAAGATTGATATCGACGAAGAAGGTAATGTTTCTATCTACTCTAGCGATCAAGATGCCATTAACCGTACCAAAGAAATCATTGCTGGTTTGGTTCGTGAAGCCAAAGTGGATGAAGTTTACCATGCGAAGGTTGTTCGTATCGAGAAATTTGGTGCCTTTGTCAACCTCTTTGATAAGACAGATGCACTTGTGCACATTTCTGAAATGGCTTGGACTCGTACCAACCGTGTTGAGGACTTGGTAGCTATCGGTGATGAAGTCGATGTTAAGGTTATCAAGATTGATGAAAAAGGCCGTATCGATGCCTCTATGAAAGTTCTTCTTCCTCGTCCGCCAAAACCTGAGCATGATGAAAAAGGCGAAAAGTCTGAGCGACCTCACCGTCCACGTCATCACAAGGACCACAAACCGAAGAAAGAATTTACACACAAACCAAAAGACTCAGAATAAGAAAGGAGAAATGTATGGGATGGTGGCGCGTAACCATTGATATTGTAAAAGAAAATGATCCAGCGGCGCGCACCACTTTGGAGGTTTTACTGACCTATCCAGGTGTCAAGGCCTTGGCTGCCCACCGTCTCTCGCATTTTCTCTGGAAGCATGGCTTTAAACTCTTGGCTCGTATGCACAGTCAGTTTTGGCGCTTTTGGACTCAGATCGAGATCCATCCAGGTGCTCAGATAGAATCAGGTGTCTTTATCGACCATGGTTCTGGCTTGGTGATTGGAGAGACGGCGATTGTTGAAAAAGGCGTTCTTCTCTATCACGGAGTGACTCTTGGTGGGACTGGTAAGGATGTTGGCAAACGCCATCCGACTGTGCGTAAAGGAGCTCTCATATCGGCTCATGCCCAAGTTATCGGACCGGTAGAAATCGGTGAAAATGCCAAAGTCGGTGCTGCTGCAGTAGTCGTGGCAGACGTGCCTAGTGATGTAACAGTTGTCGGTATTCCAGCTAAGATTGTTCGCGTTCATGGACAGAAGGATGAACCAACGATCCACGAAGTCGAAGAAAAACGAGAGTACTACGTCAATAAACTCGAGCAGGCTAAAGAAGCCAGTCACCATTCATCAAGTCTGTAGGATAGGGTAGCAAAGTTATCGAGGTGAAGTATGACAGGAGGTAAGAACTATGTCAGATTTATCAGATGCAATTTTGAACCAGGCAGTTCTTGAGTTGCAAGAACGCTTGGATGGTCTTGCTAAGGAGCGCTTTATTAAACTGCCACCTAGCCACCAGCGTGAATGGGCTCATTATATCAGTGAAGCCAAAAAAGATGAGACCAAACTGCGCCGTCTAAATAAAATGAAGGCGGATTTGCTGGAGCCTTAAAGAAAGAGAAGTTATGCTATTAGAGGAATTTGAAGATGTAGCAGCAGTCATTGAGCCAACTGAAAAGCCAGTCCATGACAAGGGTGAGGTGTGCGAAACCATCATCCTGTCCTTTAATGGAGAAATTCTGAAACGTTTGATTGAGTCAGAGGAAGTCTATCCAGGAGGCTATTTGAAAAGCATAAACGGCCATCATCCATGGTATATTTATGGCCAAGGACCTAGCAAGCTAGCAGTTATGTTGGCTCCAATTGGGGCTCCCATGATAGTCGGCCAGCTGGAGGAGTTGGCGGCCAGAGGCTTCAAAAATTTCATCATTTTAGGTTCCTGTGGCGTTTTGGACCGCTCAATTGAGGCGGATAAAATTATCCTGCCTGCAGCTGCATTGCGAGATGAAGGAACTAGCTATCACTATGCCCCACCGGGTGACGAAGTCGCCTATGACGAGTCTCTGCTGATCGAGCTGGAAGCCATCTTTGACAAGCACGATATCGAGCATATCCGCACCAAGTCTTGGACGACTGATGCCTTTTATCGAGAAACGCCTGATAAGGTCAAGCGTCGCTTGGCTGCTGGAGCCAAAGTGGTGGACATGGAAGCTTCAGCTATCATGGCTTGGAGTCAATTTCGCAAGAGTAAAGTCTATCAGTTCTTCTACACAGCTGACTATGTGGATCATCATAACCGAACCTGGGATGCCCGCCATGAAGAGCGGACAGCTGATGCCATGACTTTTTTCACTATCGCTTTGACAATAGCAAAGGAACTAGAAAGGTAACTACAAGAATGGCAGTATATTTTTACGGCTGTATCACCATGGATGGCTACTTGGCAGACAGCCAGCACAGGATAGACTGGCTGCATCAGCTTGGTTCTGTAGAGGATACAGGCTATGATGACTTTTACAGGCAAATGGATATCACCATCATGGGCAAGCGGACCTTTGAGGAAATCCAAGATTTGCAAGATGTAGAAAGTTTTTATCAAGCTACGGAAAACTATGTCTTTACGCATGATAGGCACCTGCCTGTCAGCAATTACCAGCCAGTAGCTGGGGATGTGGTGGACTTTGTTCACCAGATTGACAAAGGCAAAAATGTCTTTGTGATTGGTGGTAATTCCTTGGTAGGACCGCTCTTGGATGCGGATCTTTTCGACCACCTCATTATTCAGATAGCGCCCCTTATCCTAGGAAAGGGGGTTCCCCTCTTTACCCAAGAGGAAGGGCAGCGCTTTTACCAACTGGATAGCCTCAGACAATTTGGCCCTTTTGCAGAGCTGGTTTTCAGCCGAAAAAGTCAGAAATAGAGAAGGGAGTGGACCGCATGATTAAAATTTATGACACCATGTCTCGTGATTTGCGAGAATTTGTACCTATTGAGGACGGCAAGGTTAAGATGTATGTCTGTGGGCCTACGGTCTACAACTACATCCACGTGGGCAATGCCCGCTCAACAATAGCTTTTGATACCATTCGCCGTTATTTTGAGTATCGGGGATTTGAAGTCAACTATATTTCCAATTTTACAGATGTAGATGATAGGATTATCCATCGCGCCAAGGAAGAAGGAATCACGCCTCAGGAGGTTGCGGACAAGTACATCGCGGCCTTTCGTGAGGATGTGACGGCCTTGGGCGTGAAACCTGCGACTCGCCATCCACGTGTAGTCGAGTTTATGGAGGACATCATTCGTTTTGTCGCTGACTTGATTGAAAAAGGTTATGCTTACGAGAGTCAAGGAGATGTTTACTTCCGTGTGGAAAAATCTCATAACTATGCCAAGTTAGCCAATAAAACCTTGGAAGATTTGGAGCTGGGTGCTTCAGGTCGTACCGATGAAGAAACGGCTCGTAAGGAAAATCCTGTGGACTTTGCCCTTTGGAAGACTGCCAAACCAGGCGAGATTTCTTGGGACAGTCCTTGGGGACCTGGTCGTCCAGGCTGGCATATCGAGTGTTCGGTCATGTCGACAGAGATTTTGGGAGATACCATTGATATTCACGGTGGTGGAGCCGATCTGGAGTTTCCGCATCATACCAATGAAATTGCCCAGTCTGAAGCCAAAACAGGTAAGACTTTCGCCAACTACTGGATGCACAATGGCTTTGTCAATATCGACAATGTTAAGATGTCTAAATCCTTGGGCAACTTTATAACCGTACACGATGCCCTTAAAACTCTTGATGGGCAAGTGCTTCGTTTCTTCTTTGCCACTCAGCATTACCGCAAGCCTATCAACTTTACGGAAAAAGCAGTGCGAGACGCCGAGACCAATCTCAAGTATCTGAAGAACACTTACGAACAACCATTTACAGGAAACGTGGATACCCAAGAGTTACAAGCCTTTAAAGACAAGTTTGTAGCTGCTATGGATGAGGATTTCAACTCTGCCAACGGTATCACAGTTGTCTTTGAAATGGCCAAATGGATTAACTCTGGCAACTATGATGCAAGTGTTAAGCAAGCTCTTGCGGATATGTTGGAGGTCTTTGGGATTGTCTTTGTTGAGGAAGTTTTGGATGCAGACATTGAAGCCTTAATCCAAAAACGTCAAGAAGCGCGTGCTAATCGTGACTTTGCGACAGCAGACCAAATCCGTGACCAATTGGCTGCTCAAGGAATTAAGCTCCTTGACACCAAGGATGGAGTGAGGTGGACTCGTGATTGATGTCAATCTCATTAACGGGATTGCGCTTGCCTTCGAAGGAGATGCGGTTTATTCCATGTATATCCGTCGCCATCTCATCCTTAAAGGCATGACCAAACCCAACAAACTCCACCAAGAGGCGACTAAGTATGTGTCAGCCAAGGCTCAAGCTCACTTGATTGCCCTCATGTTGGAAGAGCAAGTCTTGACGGAAAAAGAAGAAGAAATCTATAAACGAGGCCGCAATACCAATAGCCACACAAAGGCTAAAAATGCGGATGTCGTAACTTATCGCATGTCTACAGGATTTGAAGCGGTCATGGGCTATCTCCATCTGACTGAAAATGTGGAGCGTCTAGAGACTATAATTTCTTGGTGCATCCAAAAAGTGGAGGGCTAGAATATGATTGCAAAGGAATTACAAGACTGGTTCCCTGAAGCTCAGATTTCAGATCAGCCAGTAGAGAAACCGGGCTATCTTACTCTCCCTTTAGCTTCTCAGCAGTGGATTTTACTGGAGGAAGCTGGGCTCAGCGAGCGTGAAAAGCAGCTGGTTGCCCTTTTGACCCAGCAGGAGCAGGCTCGTTCGCTCAATCCTTGGTATCCCTATTTGATTGAGGGGAAGGGGCAGGCACCGCAAGCTTTCAAAAAGATTCAATTGGTTTATTGCCATCTGTCTTATTACCAACAGGAAAATCTAGCCTCTTGGTTGGATATGATGCAAACTCTCTTTCCCAACTGCCAGACAGTATTGCAGGTCGGAGTTCAGGATTATGTATTTGTGCTTCAACAAGATAAGTACAGCTCTGTCCGCTCAATCTTATCTGATACGATTGAAGCGGTTGAGTATGACTTTGGCCTTCGTCTGTCGATCATGTTAGGCCAGGTTTGGCCTCAGACAGGCCCTCAAGCCCTATCAGACTTGATCAAAGCGGAGCGAGATTTGTTTAAGACTTGGTGGCGTCAGGGGCATCAAGGTGTACATACCTTTTCACAGCTATATCTTTGGAGTATGGGAGAAAGGATTGTGGACCTGAGAGTCATTAAAGACTGCCTGCACCAGATGATTTTGGACCAGGACCAGATTCAGGAAATTATCCTTTCTCTCTGGGAAAACAGTGCCGTCCTAACTAAAACGGCCCAGCAACTCTATCTGCACCGCAACTCTCTCCAATACAAGATTGATAGATGGGAAGAATTGACAGGGCTTCAGTTGAAGGAGTTAACGGATCTTACCTTGTGTTATCAGTTGATTTTACCAGATATTCTTTAAAGTTTTGTGCAAGTTGCACAGAACTTTTTTATTTTTTTGGTCACCTTGCCATAGAAATATAAAGCGTTTTCATTTATAATAAAACTATCAAAAAATAAAAGGAGTTCACCTTCCATGGTAGAATTAAATCTTAAAAACATTTACAAAAAATATCCAAACAGCGAACACTACTCAGTTGAAGACTTCAACTTGGACATCAAAGACAAAGAGTTTATCGTTTTCGTAGGTCCTTCAGGATGTGGTAAATCAACAACTCTTCGTATGATTGCTGGTCTTGAAGACATCACAGAAGGTACTGCATCTATCGATGGCGTGGTTGTCAACGACGTAGCTCCAAAAGACCGTGACATCGCCATGGTATTCCAAAACTACGCTCTTTACCCACACATGACTGTGTATGACAACATGGCTTTTGGTTTGAAATTGCGTAAGTACAGCAAAGAAGACATCGACAAACGTGTACAAGAAGCAGCAGCAATCCTTGGTTTGAAAGAATTCTTGGATCGTAAACCAGCTGACCTTTCAGGTGGTCAACGTCAACGTGTTGCCATGGGTCGTGCCATCGTCCGTGATGCAAAAGTGTTCTTGATGGACGAACCTTTGTCAAACTTGGATGCCAAACTTCGTGTATCTATGCGTGCTGAAATTGCGAAAATCCACCGTCGTATCGGAGCTACAACTATCTACGTAACTCACGACCAAACAGAAGCGATGACACTTGCAGACCGTATCGTTATCATGTCAGCAACTAAGAACCCTGCTGGTACAGGTACTATCGGACGTGTTGAACAAATCGGTACCCCTCAAGAAGTTTACAAAAACCCAGTTAACAAATTTGTAGCAGGATTCATCGGAAGCCCAGCTATGAACTTCATCAATGTGAAATTGGAAGGCAACGAAATTGTTTCTGACGGTTTCCGCTTGAAAGTGCCAGAAGGTGCTTTGAAAGTTCTTCGTGATAAAGGCTACGAAGGAAAAGAATTGATCTTCGGTATTCGTCCAGAAGATGTGAATGCAGAACCTGCTTTCCTTGAAACATTCCCAGAATCAGTTGTCAAAGCAACTATCTCAGTATCAGAATTGCTTGGTTCAGAATCTCACCTTTACTGCCAAGTTGGTAAAGACGAATTTGTTGCAAAAGTGGATGCTCGTGACTACTTGCAAACAGGTGCAACAGTTGAACTTGGATTTGACTTGAACAAAGCACACTTCTTCGATGTAGAAACTGAAAAAACAGTCTACTAAGCAAATGAAATGTTAAAACACTGCTAGAGAAATCTGGCAGTGTTTTTTTAATGATTGGTATTAGCATAAAAACAGAGCTTTTCTAGTTTTCATATCCTTAAAAAAGTGATAAAATGGTAGGAAGAATTGGAGAGTATAGATGCCGAAAGAAGTGAATTTGACGGGCGATCAGGTAGTCGCTTTAACGAGAGAGTATTTAACGAAGGAAGACGTTGCTTTTGTACAAAAAGCATTGATTTATGCGGTAGATTGTCATAGTGGGCAGTTTCGGAAATCAGGAGAGCCCTATATTATCCATCCCATTCAGGTAGCAGGAATTCTGGCTAAGCTCAAGCTGGATGCCGTAACCGTTGCCTGTGGTTTTTTGCATGACGTGGTTGAGGACACAGATGCGACACTGGATGATCTGGAGAGAGAGTTCGGTCATGATGTTCGGATTATCGTTGACGGGGTGACCAAGCTTGGTAAGGTTGAGTACAAATCACTCGAGGAACAATTGGCTGAAAATCATCGCAAGATGCTTATGGCCATGTCTGAGGATATCCGTGTTATCTTGGTTAAATTATCGGACCGTTTGCACAATATGCGGACTCTTAAACACCTGCGAAAGGACAAGCAAGAACGGATTTCCAGAGAAACCATGGAAATCTATGCACCACTTGCTCATCGTCTGGGGATTTCTAGCGTCAAGTGGGAGTTAGAAGACTTGTCCTTCCGCTATCTCAATCCAACTGAGTTTTACAAGATTACTCACATGATGAAGGAAAAACGCAGAGAGCGAGAGGCTTTGGTCGATGAAGTCGTGACAAAGCTAGAGGAGTACACTTCCGAACGCAATCTAAAAGGGAAAATCTATGGCCGTCCCAAGCATATCTACTCGATCTATCGCAAGATGCAGGATAAGAAGAAACGCTTTGAGGAAATTTATGACCTGATTGCCATTCGCTGTATCTTAGATACCCAGAGTGATGTTTACGCCATGCTGGGTTATGTGCATGAACTTTGGAAACCTATGCCAGGTCGCTTCAAAGACTATATCGCTAATCGTAAGGCCAATGGTTACCAGTCTATCCATACAACTGTTTATGGGCCAAAAGGGCCGATTGAATTCCAGATTCGTACTAAAGAAATGCATGAGGTGGCTGAGTACGGGGTAGCAGCTCACTGGGCTTATAAGAAAGGCATTAAAGGACAGGTCAACAGCAAGGAATCTGCTATTGGGATGAACTGGATCAAGGAGATGATGGAGCTCCAAGACCAGGCTGATGATGCCAAGGAATTTGTGGACTCTGTTAAAGAAAACTATCTGGCGGAGGAGATTTATGTCTTTACACCAGATGGTGCGGTCCGCTCCCTTCCAAAAGATTCAGGACCGATTGACTTTGCCTATGAAATCCATACCAAAGTCGGTGAAAAAGCGACTGGTGCCAAGGTCAATGGCCGTATGGTTCCACTGACAACCAAGCTCAAGACAGGGGATCAGGTTGAAATTGTCACCAACCCGAACTCCTTTGGGCCGAGTCGTGACTGGCTCAACATGGTCAAGACCAGCAAGGCGCGCAACAAGATTCGCCAGTTCTTTAAAAATCAAGACAAGGAATTATCCGTTAACAAGGGCCGTGAGATGCTGATGGCCCAGTTTCAAGAAAACGGTTATGTGGCCAATAAATTCATGGACAAGCGTCACATGGACGAGGTCCTTCAAAAGACCAGCTACAAGACAGAGGAAGCTCTCTATGCTGCCATTGGTTTTGGAGAAATTGGCGCTATTACCGTCTTTAACCGTTTGACCGAAAAAGAACGCCGTGAGGAAGAGCGTGCCAAGGCCAAGGCGGAAGCAGAAGAGCTTGTCAAAGGTGGCGAGGTTAAGGTTGAGAATAAAGAAACCCTCAAGGTCAAGCATGAGGGTGGTGTGGTCATTGAAGGAGCCTCAGGTCTCCTAGTACGGATTGCCAAGTGTTGCAATCCAGTGCCTGGTGACGACATTGTTGGCTACATTACCAAGGGTCGTGGTGTAGCTATTCACCGTGTGGACTGTATGAATCTCCGTGCCCAAGAAAACTACGAGCAACGTCTCCTTGATGTGGAATGGGAAGACCAATACTCAAGCAAGGAATATATTGCCCATATCGATATCTATGGCCTCAACCGTACAGGTCTCTTAAATGATGTTCTGCAAGTTCTTTCCAACACAACTAAGAATATCTCAACCGTTAACGCCCAACCAACCAAGGATATGAAATTTGCCAATATCCATGTCTCCTTTGGTATTTCAAACCTTTCTACGCTGACAACGGTCGTTGACAAAATCAAGAGTGTGCCAGAGGTCTACTCTGTCAAACGTACCAACGGATAATTGAATAGAAAGGCGCTTATGAAAATCATCATTCAACGGGTAAAAAAAGCCCAAGTGAGTATCGAAGGTCAGGTTCAGGGAAAAATCAATCAGGGGCTCTTATTGTTGGTCGGTGTAGGCCCAGAGGACCAAGAGGAAGATTTGGACTATGCTGTGAGAAAGCTCGTCAACATGCGGATTTTTTCAGATGCAGAAGGCAAGATGAATCTGTCTGTCAAGGATATTGAGGGGGAAATCCTTTCCATTTCTCAGTTTACCCTCTTTGCGGACACTAAGAAAGGCAATCGTCCAGCCTTTACAGGTGCAGCCAAGCCTGATAGGGCATCAGATTTCTATGATGCTCTCAATCAAAAGCTAGCTCAGGAAGTACCTGTTCAGACAGGTATCTTTGGAGCGGATATGCAGGTGGAGCTGGTCAATGACGGACCGGTCACCATTATCCTTGATACAAAAAATAGATAAGAAAACCAAGCCAGTCGGCTTGGTTTTTATTTATAGGCACTCCCAGAAGGAGATGTGTTTGTCGTAAAAGTCGGGATAGTTTTCTCTTAGGTGGCTAGCCGTCATATAATATAAAGTAGAATGACAACCAGTGACGATTGGCATAAGAGAGGAAAATCGCTGATAACTAACGAAGGCTAAAAGGACAAATAATAGAAAATCGCTGATGAGCACTCCTAAATAGTAGAAGCGAAACTTTTTATTGATTTGAGGATAAATCTCAGAGAAATGTTTTTTGAGTCGGAAAACCAAGCGAAATAGCAGTAATCCCTGAGCAAGGATAAAAATAAAACCAGAGAGCAGGAGCCAGCCTACAGAGAGATCGGTTTTGGAGATAAAAATTGCTAATAGTAGCAAATCGGAGACTGCAATGGCTGTGAAGTGTAGTCTAAAGAGCTTTTTCATAGGAAGACCTCCCTCTTTTATCTAGCTTCATTCTACACCAAACGAATGGGACTTACAAGCAAAATAATAAAAAATCCCTGAAAGGAACTTTTTTCAGGAATAAGGGTTAGTTGATTTTTTCGACATAGAGTTGTTTTGCGATATCGATGCTAACTTGGAGATCTTCACCTTTGTTGACCAGTGTAAAGCTATTGGAAAAGCTATCAAACTGCTTGACCTGGAGTTGGTCACCAATATGAATCTCATACTTTTCTAAGTATTTAAGCAGATCAAAGCTATCGTGAACCCGAGTCAGGAGGTAGGTACCGGCTTCTTTGGTCTCTGCTAGTGGTAAGTTGTTGATTTCGACCAAGAGTTCTCCCTCGGCTGGTATGGTTCCACCGTGGGGACAGGTTTTAGGGAAGCCCAGTAGTTTATCCAGTCTCTTTACAAATAGGTCAGAGACAGTGTGCTCTAGGACCTCAGCTTCTTCGTGGATCTGATCGCTAGTATAGTCGAGATGGTGAACTAGAAAGACTTCAATCAACCGGTGTTTGCGATAGAGTTCTGAGACCAGTTTGAGGCCAATATCTGTCAATAGATAGCCGTTCTCCTTATCCTTGAGGATGAGATTTTCACTTTTCATGCGTTTGATCATCTCTGTTACGGCAGGTGGAGATACCTGCATACGGGCAGCAATCTCTTTATTGGTGATTTTCTGCATCTCCGTACCGATTTCATAAATACATTTTAGGTAGTCTTCTTTATTTGGCGTCATTCGTTTCCTCTTGTCTTTTCTCTCCATCTAGTATATCAAAAAAAGCTAGATTTCTCTAGCCTTCTGCCATAATGGCTTTGATTTTAGTCCAACTCTTTAACAGCGGCAATAGCAGCTTCAAAGTCTGGTTCTGTGTTGATGTTGTCAACGTATTCTACGTAACGGATGACATTGTCAGTATCGAGAACAAAGACGGCACGTGCAAGGAGATGCCATTCGTTGATCAAGAGGGCATAATCACGCCCGAAAGAATGGTCAAAGTAGTCTGAAAGCATGATGGCATTATCAAGGCCTTCAGCCCCGCACCAGCGTCCTTGGGCAAATGGTAGGTCCATAGAAACAGTAAGAACGACGGTATTGTCGAGGTTAGCTAGTTCTTGGTTGAATCGACGTGTTTGCGTTGAGCAGATACCAGTATCGATAGAAGGGACAACACTCAAGACTTTTTTCTTTCCATCAAAGTCAGCTAGCGTTTTTTTAGAGAGATCGGTTGTCGTGAGAGAAAAGTCAAGTGCCTTGTCTCCGACTTGCAGTTGTTTACCTGTAAAAGTTACAGGATTTCCTAGAAAAGTGGTCATGAAACTACTCCATTCTTTTTTCTTTTATTTTACCGAGAATTGTCAGATTTTTCCAATGATTTGACTGGAAATTAAGCGATAAAAAACGCCCATTCACGTGAGAACGACGTTTTTTAATGGATTATTTTGACAAACCTTCAGCAATCTTGTCAAGGTTGTATTTCATCATGTTGTAGTAGCTGTCGCCTTCTTTACCTTCTTCAGCGATTGAGTCAGTAAAGATTTGTGCGTAGATTGGGATGTTTGTGTCTTGTGAAACAGTCTTCATTGGACGGTCATCGACACTTGATTCAACAAAGAGTGATGGAACTTTTGTTTGGCGAAGTTTTTCAACCAAGGTCTTGATTTGTTCAGGTGTTCCTTCTTCTTCTGTGTTGATTTCCCAGATGTAGGCACTTGGAACTCCGTAAGCTTTAGAGAAGTATTTGAAGCATCCTTCGCTGGTTACGATGAGTTTTTTCTCAGCAGGGATATTGTTAAATTTCTCTTTGGCTTCCTTGTCCAGTTTGTCTAGTTTTTCAGTATAGTCTTTGAGATTTTTTTCGTAGAATTCCTTGTTGCTAGGGTCTTTTGCAATCAGCTGTTTAGCGATGTTCTTTGCATAAATCATCCCATTTTCAAGGTTTAGCCAAGCGTGTGGGTCTTCTTTGCCTTTCTCGTTTTGGCCCTCAAGGTAGATGATGTCTACGCCTTCACTAACTGAAAAGTAGTCCTTGTTCTCAGTTTTCTTGGCATTTTCAACCAATTTGGTAAACCAAGCATTGCCACCTGTTTCAAGATTGATACCGTTGTAGAAAATCAAGTCAGCTTGAGAGGTTTTCTTAACGTCTTCAGGAAGTGGTTCGTATTCGTGTGGGTCTTGACCGACAGGAACGATACTGTGAAGATCAATCTTGTCACCAGCGATATTTTTGGTAATATCAGCGATGATTGAGTTTGTAGCAACAACTTTTAGTTTTTGACCAGAAGCAGCATCTTTTTTTCCGCTAGCACATGCGACAAGTGCAATGACGGAAAGAAAGAGTACAAGCAATGTACCTAATTTTTTCATTAGATTCCTCCAGAAGGGTTTCCCCTTATTTATTGATTTTTTTATTTTTTAGTTTCAAGTATCGTTGCTTTGGAGAGATAAAGAAACTGATTAAAAAGAAGCTGGCAGATGTGAGCACGATGCTGGATCCTGCTGCGAGATTGAAGCTATAGCCGATAAAGAGTCCCAAAACAGAAGCGGTTGCCCCTAGGGTTGATGAAAGAAAAATCATGCTCTTTAGGCTATTCGCATAAAGGTAAGCCGTCGCAGCTGGGGTAATCAACATGGCCACGATAAGAATAGTTCCAACACTTTGCATGGCAGTGACTGACACAAGGGTCAAGAGCACCATGAGCAGATAGTGGTAGAAATTGACGGGCATTCCCATGGCTTTAGCCAGGAGTTCGTCAAAGGATGTAATCAATAGTTGTTTAAAGAAAATCCCGATAATCAAGAGAATCAATGCACCCACACCAATGGTGATCCACATGTCCGTATCTTGGACAGCGAGGATATTCCCAAAAAGGATATGGAAGAGGTCTGTCGAACTCTTGGCAACACTAATCAAGATGACACCTAGGGCTAAGAAAGATGAAAAGGTAATACCAATGGCAGTGTCACTCTTGATGATAGAGTTTCCCTTGATGTAGGTAATGATGATGGAGGCCATCAAACCAAAGATAATGGCTCCAATAAAGAAATCAATTCCCAGGATAAAGGAAAGGGCTACGCCGGGCAAAACTGCGTGAGAGATGGCATCTCCCATGAGAGACATTCCACGTAGGATGATAAAACATCCCACAGCTCCAGCAACAACTCCGATGACTATAGCTGTTATCAAGGCATTTTGTAGGAAATGGAAATGTTGCAATCCATCGATAAATTCTGCTATCATAGGTCACCTCCATTGAAAAAGAGTTTGCTACCGTAGGCCTTCTTAAGATTGGCTTCGGTAAAGGTTTCTTCAGTTGGACCAATAGCTATCAATTCTCGATTGAGAAGCAAAACTTGGTCGAAATAATGGGGGACTTTGCTGAGGTCATGATGGACGATGAGAACTGTTTTACCAGCTTTTTTAAGGTCTCTCAGCGTGTTCATGATAATCTCTTCACTAACCGAATCAATCCCGACAAATGGCTCATCTAAAAAGATGTAGTCAGCCTCCTGCACTAAGCAACGGGCAATCAAAACACGTTGGAATTGTCCTCCTGAGAGCTGGCTGATTTGGCGATCAGCATAGTCTGAGAGTCCAACGATTTCAAGTGCCTCTGCCACTTTTTTCCAGTGGCTGGCCTTTAAAGTGTGAAAGAGCGGGATAGATGGATAGAGTCCCAGTGAGACACATTCCTTGACCTTGATAGGGAAATTGTAGTCGATATGGATTTTTTGCTCGACATAGGCAACCCGATGTAAAGATTTCTTGAATTCTTTCTCATCGAGAAAGGCCTGACCTTCATGTGGGATAATTCCCAACATACTTTTTAATAAAGTTGATTTTCCAGCACCGTTTGGACCAATAATTCCGGTAATAGTTGGTCCTTGGAGCACTAGTGAAATATCCTTTAGTGCCAACGTTTCTTTGTAGGAGACACTGAGGTTTTCGATACGTATCATACAGTTGTATTCCTCCTGCCTTTTAATATACCTTAAAAAAAAAATTAAGTCAAGTTAATTTTTGAAAAATTTAAAATAATAACTGAAAAATGAAGAAAAAAGAGAAACCATTTTTAATTGCATTCCCAAGTGTTTTTTGCTAAGCTAAGAATAAGTGAAAAAATGAAAGCGAGAACAAGATGACACGTTATCAAGACGATTTTTATGATGCAATCAATGGCGAATGGGAAAAAACAGCTGTCATTCCAGCTGATAAATCTCGAACAGGTGGTTTTATTGACCTTGACGAGGAAATTGAAGAGTTGATGCTGGCGACTACGGACAAGTGGTTGGCAGGTGAAGAAGTCCCAGAGGATGCCATCCTCGCAAACTTTGTTAAGTACCATCGTATGGTACGCGATTTTGACAAGAGAGAAACAGATGGGATCAAGCCCGTCCTTCTTCTACTCAAGGAGTACCAAGACTTGGATAGTTTTGCAGATTTTACTAGCAAACTGGCAGAGTTTGAACTAGCTGGTAAACCAAACTTCCTTCCCTTTGGTGTATCACCAGACTTTATGGATGCCAGAACCAATGTTCTCTGGGCCAGTGCACCAGGGACGATTTTGCCAGATACAACCTACTACGCTGAAGACCATCCTCAGCGTGAGGAACTCTTGACTCTTTGGAAGGAAAGTACTACGAATCTTCTTAAAGCCTATGATTTTTCAGATGAGGAAATTGCAGACTTATTAGAGAAACGATTGGAATTGGACCGTCGTATTGCGGCTGTAGTGCTTTCTAACGAAGAAAGTTCAGAGTATGCCAAACTCTACCATCCATACGCTTATGAAGATTTCAAGAAATTTGCTCCTGCCCTACCTTTGGATGATTTCTTCCAAGTAGTTCTTGGACAAACTCCAGATAAAGTTATCGTAGATGAAGAACGTTTCTGGCAAGCAGCAGATCAATTCTATAGTGAAGAAGCGTGGCCTCTACTCAAAGCAACCTTGATTTTGGGTGTGGTCAATCTCTCAACAAGCTATCTCACAGATGAGATTCGTGTCCTGTCAGGTGCTTATGGTCGTGCCCTTTCAGGTGTGCCAGAAGCACAGGACAAGGTCAAGGCAGCTTATCACTTGGCCCAAGGTCCTTTCAAGCAAGCTCTTGGTCTCTGGTATGCGCATGAAAAATTCTCCCCAGAAGCTAAGGCAGACGTAGAGAAAAAAGTAGCGACTATGATTGACGTTTATAAGGAACGCTTGGCTAAAAATGACTGGCTTACACCTGAAACTCGTGACAAGGCCATTGTCAAACTTAATGTCATCAAGCCTTATATCGGTTATCCAGAGGAATTGCCAGCCCGCTATAAGGACAAGGTAGTGGACGAAACTGCCAGTCTCTTTGAGAATGCTCTAGCCTTTGCGCGTGTGGAAATCAAGCACAGCTGGAGCAAGTGGAACCAACCGGTTGACTACAAGGAGTGGGGGATGCCAGCTCACATGGTTAATGCCTACTACAATCCTCAGAAGAACTTGATTGTCTTCCCAGCGGCCATTTTACAGGCTCCATTCTATGACTTGCATCAGTCGTCTTCTGCCAACTACGGTGGTATTGGTGCTGTTATTGCTCATGAAATTTCTCATGCCTTTGACACAAATGGTGCTTCCTTTGATGAAAATGGTAGCCTCAAGGATTGGTGGACAGAAAGCGACTATGCTGCCTTTAAAGAAAAAACGCAGAAAGTTATCGACCAGTTTGATGGACAAGAATCTTACGGCGCAACGATTAATGGGAAACTAACCGTGTCTGAAAACGTTGCCGACTTGGGAGGAATTGCTGCAGCCCTTGAAGCTGCTAAGAGAGAACCAGACTTCTCTGCTGAAGAATTCTTCCACAACTTTGCTCGTATCTGGCGCATGAAAGGCCGTCCGGAGTTGATGAAACTCATGGCCAGCGTTGATGTGCACGCCCCAGCTAAACTCCGTGTTAACGTCCAAGTGCCAAACTTTGATGACTTCTTTACAACCTATGATGTCAAAGAAGGCGACGGCATGTGGCGTTCACCAGAGGACCGTGTGATTATTTGGTAAGACAAAAACCAAGGAAAATTTCCTTGGTTTTTTGCTTGTTAGAAAAAGGGATTAAAGGTCTTTTCGTGAGCGATGGTCGTAGCTGGACCATGTCCAGGATAGACATCGTAGTTAGGAAGAGTGAAAAGTTGCGTCTGAATGCTATGGAGGAGTTGTTCCGTGCTACCTGTAGGAAGGTCCGTCCGTCCGATGGTTTCTCGGAATAGAGCATCTCCGGTCAAGACTAGATGAGCATCAGGAAAGACGATAGAAACGCCGCCGATAGAGTGCCCTGGGGTTGGTAGAACGGTAAAACGAAATTCCTCAAGCTGGTATTCTTCATGAAAGACAAAGGTGTGCTCTGCTGGTTTTGCGACCACATCTGCCAGATCATCATGACGAGGGAGACCAGAGAGATTATCGACTGGAGTGTAAAGCCAGCTAGCTTCGCTCTCTGCTACATAAACTGGGGGATTTCCAAAAGTCTTACGCACCAAGTCCAGACTCATAATATGGTCGTAGTGGGTGTGGGTCAGGAGAATCGCGCAGACGGGTTTGTTGGTTTTCTCAATAGTCTTGCGAATAGCTTCCCAATGGCTACCTGGGTCAACCACAATCAGGTGTTGATTCCCTTCCAGGTAATAAGTGTTTTCATAGGCAACGGGATTCACAGTTTTATGGATTTTCATACCGGCTCCAATCTCAAAGAATGTACTAAACTAAGTATAGCATAGAAGAGGGAAATAAAGTGAAAAGAAAGTCCCTCTTTTGTGTTAGAGGGACAATAATCTTATTTAAACTTGAAGCCTTCGTAAATGAGTTTTGCTTTGGGATTCTTTTTCTTGATTTGCTTAGCGAGGGCCTTCATCATAGGAAGAGGTCCACACATATAGACTGTAGTCTGGGCAGGGATTTCTTCTTGATCCAAAGTCAGGTATCCTTTTTCATTGCTATCGACTAGTTGCAGGTCAAAGTTAGCATTTTGACGGGCGTAGTCTCGAAGTAGATCTAGGTAGACAGCATTTTCCTCTCCACGGAAACTATAGTAGAAGCGGACGTTCCTGTCTAGGATAGGATGCTCTCGGATATAAGAGATGAAAGGTGTAATTCCAATACCACCTGCAATCCAGATTTGTTGCTTTGGACCGTGTTCCATAGTCATATGCCCATAGGCGCGATCAACCGCAACCTTGCTACCAACTTGAAGATTGTCATAGATATTCTTGGTGTGGTCACCAGAGTTTTTTATCGTAAAATAAAGAGTTCGTCCTTGTCCTCCTGAGATGGAGAAAGGGTGTGGAGCAGTCTCAAAACCTTTTTGGAAAATTTTTAGAAAGGCAAATTGCCCATATTCGTAAGTGAAAGGATGACTGAGTTCTATTTCAATTTCAGTCGTGTCGTGGTTGAGGCGTTTGATTCCTACGATTTTTCCAAGATAGGTGAAACCGACCTTTTGATAAAGGAAAATAATATAAAATCCTGCAAGCAAGCCTAAAATAGCATAGATTCCAAAGATAAGACCTAGGAAACTAAAAGAGAGGAGACGATTTCCCATGATCATCAAAACATGAAAAAGGCCAAAGATATAGGCTAGATAAACCAATCGATGAATCCATCTCCAAGCTTCATACTGGATGTATTGTCCCAGATAGGCAACCAGAACAATGCTGATAAAGATATAGATAGCGATATTTCCAAACTGGGCAGCCAAATGCGAACCCCAGAGACCACCCATGCTAAAGTTGTGTAGGGTTAGTAGGAGAATGGATAGAAAAGCAGTGAATTTATGAGCAAGATACATCTTTTCAAGTCCGTTAAACCAAGCCTCAAGCAGGGGTAAACGGCTAGCTAGTATAAAAGTAAGTGAGAGGGTAGTGAGAGCTAAACCAGGGATTAGAAACTGACTAGCGCCTGAACTAAGCCAAGCTAGGATAGTCAGAAGCATACTAAGTCCGATAAATAAAACACCTTTTAATGATTTCATAGTAGAAGTCCTTTCATGGATTTATCTTATATCAGATGTAATAAGATTTGTTACATTTTAACAAAAAATGAATCTGTAGTCAAGGTTTAGGGTCTCGGCCTCTAAGTCAAATTTTCATGATAATCTATAAATAACGGCTAAGAAATATACTGTTAGATTTGTGTACTTCTTATAGAATTTTTTTGTTATAACAATGTAAGTGTGGGAAAAATTTAACTTCTACAAAACTCTAAAAAATAAATTGATACATAAAAGTGTATTTTATTTAATTATAAGATAAACGACACTTGAAATTTACATGATGTAAACCTCTGTGAGTATTGGTCTTTTAAAGTATTCGGTGTTAAATTATTTTTGTATTTTTCTCAAATAAAATAATTAAAAATGTTGAAAAAGAGAACAGAAAATGTTAGTATGAATATGCATATTGAATATGAGGATATAATCCTTTTAGAATAACGAAATTTAAAAACCAATTTTCGAGAAGGGAAAGAAATTTCGTTTTTTCTATATTTCAATATCGACATAATAAAAATAGGGAGGTT
>CAURRB010000010.1:0-43252 GCA_963527085.1 Streptococcus oralis | reverse complement strand
CCTTCATAAATTCCTGTTCGTAACTCATTGATTCTCCTTATTCTAATCCACGGAAATAGTCCGTATCAATCTCTCGGTAGGGCTGGATATCCTGAACATACTCTAGCACGCCTTGGAATTCTCCGTTTTCATCGTGTACTGCGGCATAGGTGATGTGGACAAACTTGCCTCGCGACTCTGACTTGAACCACATCTCATACTTGTCCTTTTTACCTTCACGAAGACCTTTCATAACGGCCTTCACCTTTTCTAGATACTTGGGCGGATGGCAAAGTTCTACATTGCGCCCGACTTGGGACGGCGTCCGTTTGAAAATCATCTCATCAGCTGGCGTATTGTCATTGTAATACTGGAAAATATCGTCTTTATTGACAAAGGTAATCTCCATAGGGAGGTGATTGAGGATGAGGTTGGCCTGCTCGACGGAGAGATAGCCATTGCCAAAAGCCTGTTGACTATGACGGTCCAGTACCGCTTCCTTGTTCTTAGGGGTAAAGGTAATGGTGAACTGTCCTTCTGGTGTATCGATAACTTGCTGAACTTGACCTTCAGCCGTGTCTAGTTGTACTGTCTCCTCTGCACTCTTTTCCTCAAGGAAACTCTGACGTTCTGGCACCCATTTCTCTGACGGACGGATGATGGCATAGCCGTAAGCATCGCTCTCCTCCGCAATCTGAATCCAATCATCCTGAGTGAAGGACTCAAGAAGAATCATGAGGAGGATGGACTCTTCCTTGAAAATCATACTTTCAAACTCTGTCGCAAAAGCTTCAAAAGCTTCCTTTACAGTGCTAATCGACACTTCTGGTAGTGCCTTGGCTGTAGCTAGAGCTGTCTGAAAGAGTTCTCTGATCTGATCATCCACTCCCCACATAACTTTTGGAGGTGAATCGTGACCATAGCGTTCCATGATGGGAAAAAAGATCTCTTCCTTGCGCTGGTAGTGGACATCAAATTGGCCCAACAGCCCCATTTGACGAACCAAACCCTTACGCATCTCCGCTAGCATTTCCTCATCTTCCATAGTCTCATAGGTATCTAACAATCTCCGAATGCGAATCAAGGAAGCACGGAGAGCCAGATTTTCATCCTTGAAGACGCGAACTGGGTGACCTGGGTGCTCGGTATCTTCTACTTCGACGCCCTTTACTGCATTTTTAAAAAGATTGGCATGGACATCACAGAGTTCCATAACATCTTCAAAGGTGACACCTGAGTCTGAGTTCATCAGCTCGTGCTCCATGAGGGAAATCTCGATGGCTGACACACCTGTAAAGGTCGCATCAAAACGCTCCTGAACTGACTCAGGAGAGGCGCCATTGTGCAATTCTAACAAAATATCCCGTAGGATATGAATCCGTTCATCTGCCATTAGTCTAATCCAATCACTTCGTAGCCATTCGCTTCCAGTGTACGGACAATCTTGTCCATAGGCGTTCCTTCGAGCTTAGAACCCTGCTTGAGCGATACTTTGCGACCGACTGTGTTGCGCATCAAGGGATTAGCAAGTGGTTTAAAACCCAGCTCCACTAGGATTTCCAAGACTTCTGGATGCTTGTCCACCACTTCTGCAACGGGAATTGACACATCGATGATATTGTCCATGACGACCTCCATGTATGTTCTAATACTCAATGAAAATCAAAGAGCAAACTAGGAAGCTAGCCGCAGGTTGCTCAAAACAGTGTTTTGAGGTTGTGGATAGAACTGACGAAGTCAGTAACCATACCTACGGCAAGGTGAAGCTGACGTGGTTTGAAGAGATTTTCGAAGAGTATAAAATGATTTTACTGCTTATATTATACCATATGGGAAGAGATTAAAAAACTAGCAGCGGAGTTCCTGCTAGTTTCTTTCATTTCAAGTTATTCCTTATCATCTGGTTTTGCGAGCCACTGGGCTACATCCATCAGCTTGTCAGCAAGCAGTACTTTCCCGAAACCTACTAGAGCATTGTCATCTTTTTTCATGTTCTTCAGGACTTTGATGCTTTGCATCACGAAAAAGTAATTCCCGTAAGTCTTGGTCAGAATTTTAATGAATCCCATATTACTCACCTTCGATGATTTCAGCTTCTTTTCGGATAGTTTCTATGTCTTCTTGATATTGTTCTTCATTATAGTTAACTAATTTAGATAACTCCTGTTGCAAGCTTTCCCCCATCGGTTTCATGGTCGCAAAGGTTAAGCCACCTGAAATAATGCCACCTAGGATAGGAATGAATTTCCCCATTCCTTTGGCTAGGCCTCCTTTTGTCAGATTAACACCAAAAATTTTCAAAACTTTTTTCAAAATTGGATACCAGAGCGTCTTTGTCAAGGCTTTCTGAGGAACAGTTTTCATCACTTGCTTAGCAACAGCAACACCTCCTGCTCGAAGCAAGGCAGCTGTACCATTTACCCCAAGCATGACACCAAGATATAGCAAGAGGGTATTTTGAGCATCCTCACTTAATTCATCACGAGAAGCCCAAAGGTCATCGTAACCGTAAATATACCCCAATTCTTGAGCTAATTTTAATGAAAAAGCATAAAATTGAGCTACATCTGCTGGTATGGTAATTGCCATGGCAAGACCTCCAGGTAGGCCTGCTAAAACCGAGGTCCCACTGGCCAGCAAGACATTATCCATAATACAAGCATTAGCAACTCTATCTAAGATTTCCTGAGATAGCAAGCTAGAAGGACCCTGCTCCAATAATGTTGAGATATCCTTCGGATCTAATTCTTTAGAAAACTTGTCCACTAAAAATTTTGAACGATCAACTTTCACAACAGGTAGTTTCACCACTTGTTCCAATACTTGCATAGCTAGATCTTGTTCAGCCATTTCAATCTCCTTATTTCTTTTTTTCACATCTTATCATATCATACTATAAGAAAAATATAAAGCCTTTTCAAAAAAATCATTTGTTTAACTTTCTTTTTTACAGATTATTGCCTCGTCATATCTGGCACTCCAGTAACAAAAAAGAGGGTTCCCCCTCTTTCTTAGTTCTTATCCAGATTGCGTAGCATCTCGTCAATCTTGTTTCCATATTCGATGGATTCGTCTTTGACGAAGGTTAAATCTGGGATTTTGTACAATTTCAAATTGCGACCAAGTTCACGTTTGATAGTACCAGTTGCTTTTTCAAGCCCGATTTGAGCTTTTTGATTATCCGAAGCAAGGTTACTCAAAATGGTGTAGTAAACCTTGGCAACAGACAAGTCACCCAGCATCTGAACATCTGTAATGGTCACACCTTGGACACGCGGATCACGGACCTTCTTTTGCAAAATCTCATTGACTTCGCGCTTGATTTCCATGCCCACACGATCCGTACGGAAATGATTTGCCATGATATTCCTTTCTCTACTTTGAACCAAAAGCTAGGCCAGCAGACCTAGCTATTTTTAAACTTTTTGATTTTCAATTCAAATTGAAACGAAGTTCAATTTGAACTCATCCGCTTCTTTCGCTGTGGTGAAAGTGATGGAACTGATTTATCAGTCCCATCACAGGGGATTTTTGAGACTCTAGGCTCAAAAATAAGCAATGAAACCATCGGTTTGCTTGCGTCCCTCACCACCTAAGAAAGGAGCAAAAATCTTAACGTTTAATTTCTTCCATGACGTATGCCTCAATCACATCATCAGTCTTGATATCATTGTAGCCATCAATCATCAATCCACCTTCACGACCGTTTGTAACTTCTTTGACGTCGTCTTTGTAGTGTTTCAAGCTTGCGAGTTCGCCATCATAGATTACGACACCGTCACGGATAACACGGACTTTAGAATCACGGGTAACCTTACCGCTAGTAACCATAAATCCACCGATGGTTCCCACTTTAGATACCTTAAAGGTTTCACGGATAACTGCTTCACCGATAACTTTTTCTTCGAATTCAGGATCAAGCATCCCTTTCATGGCTTCTTCCATCTCTTCGATAACCTTATAGATAATGCTGTGGAGACGGATTTCTACATCGTCAGCTTCGGCTTGTTGGCGCGCTTGTGGTGTAGGGCGTACGTTGAAACCAACGATAAAGGCATTGGAAGCTTCGGCAAGAGTCACGTCAGACTCATTGATAGCACCGACAGCCGAGTGAACGATAGTAACTTTCACACCTTCCACATCAATTTTTTGAAGTGAGGCAGAAAGGGCTTCAACAGAACCTTGTACGTCGGCCTTGATGATAACGTTAACTGACTTAAGCTCACCAGCTTTAAGCGTATCAAAGAGGTTTTCAAGGCTGACACGTTGGGTAGCTTGACGTTGTTTCATGAGGGCACGTTTTGCACGCTCTTCACCGGCTGCACGCGCAGATTTTTCATCTTCGTAAACGGCAAAGTGGTCACCCGCCATTGGCGCTTCGTTCAGACCTGTGATAGAAACTGGTGTTGATGGTCCAGCCACCTTGACACGACGACCAAGGTCATTGGTCATAGCACGGACACGACCGAAGGTATTTCCGACAACGATTGGGTCTTGGACATTCAAGGTACCTTGTTGAACAAGAAGGGTTGCGACCGCACCTTTTCCTTTATCCAAGCGCGCTTCGATAACTGTACCGATCGCACGCACTGTTGGGTCTGCCTTGAGTTCTTGGATTTCAGCCACAAGAAGGACTGTTTCCAACAATTCTTCGATATTTTGGTTGAATTTAGCTGAGATTTCAACAAATTCAGAATCTCCGCCCCAAGCTGTTGACATGACACCATGCTCTGCCAATTCACCGATAACGCGTTCTGGGTTGGCACCTGGTTTATCAATCTTGTTGATAGCTACGATGATTGGAACGTTGGCCGCTTTTGAGTGGTTGATGGCTTCGATAGTCTGAGGCATAACCCCGTCATCGGCCGCTACGACCAAGATGGTAATATCGGTAACAGATGCACCACGCGCACGCATCGATGTAAAGGCCGCGTGTCCTGGTGTATCAAGGAAGGTAATCTTCTTGCCATTTTCCACGATTTGGTAGGCACCGATATGCTGAGTGATACCACCTGCTTCACCTGTCGCAACACGAGAGTTACGAAGGGTATCCAAGAGGGTTGTTTTACCATGGTCAACGTGTCCCATGATCGTTACAACTGGTGGACGCTCAACCAATTCATCTTCATTAAGATAGCCATCTTCGACAAAGAAACGTTCGATGTCGGCATTATCCACTTCAACCTTTTGTTTGGCTTCGATACCGTAATCCACCATGAGGAGTTCGATGGTTTCCCCATCCAAGGATTGGTTTTGTGTGGCCATGACACCCATCATAAAGAGTTTCTTAACGATTTCAGCTGGTTCACGTTTGATACGTTTTGCGATTTCCGCAACAGTCATACCATCTGTATATTCAAATTCTGTTGGCAATTCATGGAACTTACGCTCTGTAACAGGTTTTGGAGCCTGGTTACGGTTATTTTGCTTGTTGCCTTTTTTATTCTTCTTGTTGTTATTCCAGTTACTATTTCTTTGATTTCTCACTTGATTCTGACTACTTCGATTCTTTTGTTGTTTTCTAGGACCATCTTCTTCGTGATCATAATCGTCACGTTCTTTGTCTGGTCGAGCTTGTTTTTTACGACGTGTATCCACTGGCGCTTCTTTCGCTACAGGAGCTACTGTTACTGCTGGCTGCGTTTGTTCAGCTAGCTTAGCAGCTTCTTCAAAGATTTCCTCTGGCTCCTTGCGTTTATTAGCTTGAGCCAAGGCTTCTTTGGCAGCCTGAGTCTGCTTGAAACGTTCCTCACTTGAGCGTGCGTACTCTGCATTTTGCTCTGCTTTTAGGGCTGCTGCACGGGCTTTAAAGTCAACACGTGGTCCAGCTGGTTTTGGCTGGAAGTCTTGTTGCTGACGGCGATCATTGCCACGATTCCCTTGACCTTGTGGTTTTTTCCCTTGGTCGTTAAATCGGCGATTGTCGCGGTTCCCTTGACCAGGTTTGCCACCATTACGGCCGTCATTTTTCTGACGGTTGCCGTTTTGTTGTTGGTCACGGTTGTTGCCCTTGTTTTGTTTGCGTCGCTCTGCCTGCTCTTTGGCACGCGCCTCACGCTCCGCCTTGAAGTTTCGACTCTGTGGTCTTGCGGCCACCACTTTTTCTTCCTTAGGAGCTGCAGGTGTAGCTGATTTGCTTTCTTCCTTAGCGGCTACTGGTTTAGCTGACGCAGGGTTTTCCGCTTTCTTTTCTACACTTGCTTTTGGTGCTGCAGGTTTTGCTTCTGCCTTAGGAGCAGGTGCAGGTTTAAAGCTAGCTGCGATTTGTTCAGCAGCAGCAGCTTCCACGCTCGATGAGTGGCTTTTCACATCCAAGCCCAACTCTTTTGCACGCGCTACAACTTCTTTACTTTCTTTTCCAAGTTCTTTTGCGATTTCGTACAATCTTTTCTTAGACAAATCATGTCCTCCTCTTCTATTCCATAAGAGACCTCATTTTCTTTGTAAATCCAGCATCTGTCACAGCCAAAACCTTTCTCGATTTTCCGACTGCTATGCTTAATTCCAGTGTTGAAAACACGGTTACAATTTCTACTTGATAATAGTGACTTTTATCTTGAATCTTCTTGGTCAGATTGGGGCCAGCATCATGGGCTAGAAAGACTAACTTGGCCTTTCCGTCTTGAATGGCCTTGACCACCAATTCTTCACCCGATATAATCCGGCCTGCTCTCTGAGCAAGTCCCAAGAGATTGCTTATCTTTTGCTTATTCAAGTCCTAACTCTCTTCTTTTCACTTTGTGATCCACATAGGCGATCAACTCGTCATAAAAGCTTTCTTCCACTTCCATGTTAAAGCTGCGGTTAAAGACTTTCTTCTTTTTCGCCTCTAGGGCTTCTGCATTGTCTAGCTTGATATAAGCGCCACGGCCATTGGCCTTGCCTGTCGGATCGATAAAGACCTCTCCTTCTTTGTTCTTGACAATGCGGAGCAAATCACGCTTATCAATCACTTCGTTGGATACAACAGACTTGCGCAAAGGGATTTTTCTTGTTTTCATCTTTCCCTCCTCTAGCAGCTTTTATTCTTCGATCAATTCATCCGCAACTGCGTAATCCACTTGACCTGCTTCTTCCATAGCTTCAAATTCGCTGGCAGACTTGATATCGATACGGTAACCCGTCAAGTGAGCCGCCAAGCGAACGTTTTGTCCACGACGACCGATAGCAAGAGAAAGCTTGTTATCAGGCACAACGACCAAGGCACGTTTGCTGTCATTTTCATCAAAGATAACTTGGTCAACCTCTGCAGGTGCGATAGCATTGTAGATAAACTCAGCTGGATCTGCTACCCACTCAATAACGTCGATGTTTTCTTCGACAGGAATCATGCGATCGCTCTTGGCATCGTAACGAGCTGGGTGGAATTTGCTAGTGATTTTCTTGATATTAGCACCACCACGTCCAACGATTGTCCCGATAGCGTCCACGTTTGGATTGTGGCTACGAACGGCAACTTTCGTACGGTCACCAGCTTCGCGGGCTACGCTCATGATTTCAACAGTTCCATCGTAGACTTCTGGAATTTCTTGCTCCATCAAGCGTTTGATCATTTCTGGATGGCTACGGCTAACAAAGACATTGACACCACGAGGATTGTCTTCAACCTTGTAAACGTAGACTTCGATACGGTCATGGGAAGCAAAGACTTCTCCAGGGATTTGGTCCTGTTTTGACAATTGGGCTTCGATGCTGCCAAGGTTGACGTAAATAAAGCGGTTGTCAAATCGTTCTACCGTACCAGACATGATTTCTTGTTCATGTTCCTTGTAAGTATTATAAGTGATGGCACGTGTTTGCTTGCGCATTTTTTCCATGATGGTTTGTTTAGCAGATTGGGCTGCTACACGACCAAACTCAGCTGGTGCTTCTTCAAACTTGATTTTGTCACCAAGTTCATAGGCTGAATTAATGGCAAGAGCATCTTTCAAGCTGATTTCCAAACGGCTATCAAATACTTCATCAACAACTTCACGAACAGTATAGACTGTAAAGTCACCTGTCTTTTCATTGAAGTCGATAGCTACGCTGTCAGATTGACCATAGCGTCTGCGATAAGCGGAACGAAGCGACTCTACTACTGCGTCGATGATGTCTTCTTTTTTGATTCCCTTGTCTTCTTCCAAAATGCGGAAGGCCTCTAGCATTTCTTTACTCATGTTCTTTTTACTTTTGAATCCTCAAAAGCTATCCTTTCTTTTCTATAGTTTAACTGCTAAACGTGCTTTTGATACTAAACTGTATGGAATTTGGACAGTTTTCTTACGTGTCTTGTCCATATATTCCATAGTCAACTCGTCCTCTTCAAAGGCCAACAAGGTTCCTTCAAAGACTTTTTGCTTATCGATGGCTTGGTAGAGCCCGACATGGATGTATTTCCCAACCGCTCCAGCGACGGCATCCTTGGTTTTCAAAGGACGTTCCAAGCCTGGACTGGTGATTTCTAGGAAATATTGTTCTGGGAAGGGATCAGGCTTGATGGTGTCTAGGACAGGACTGATAATTTCTGTCAGGTCTGCCGTGTCGTTCAAGGTAATTCCTTCGGGTTTATCTACAAAAATACTGAGAATCATGTCACTGCCAATCTTTCCATACTCGATATCCACGAGCTCGAAAGGCGTTTGGATGACAGGTTCTACAACTTCTCTGACTAATTCTACGATTGTTGCGATTGCGTCCACCTCCTCATAAGCAAGAGGCGAAGATATTTCCCCGCCTCTCTTTCTCATATTCTTACTATTAGTATAGCACGTTTGTCAATTTATGTAAAGCATTAGCACTCAAACAGCTGGTTTTCAAGCTATTTCTTAAAATTCTGCTTCAACTCGGTAGATCACTTGACCCTTGCTTGAGAATTTTTGCTCATACTCTGTCATGACATTGCCTTCAAAATCACTGGCATGCAAGTCCAGCCAGACGCCATTTAGCTTCATCCCATACTGAGAAAAGCTCACTAGACTATACTCAAACAAGCCACGGTTGTCTGTCTTGAAATGGATTTCCCCATTCTCAGGCAAGATGCGCTTGAAGGTATCCAAGAAACTCTTGTAAGTCAAACGACGTTTTTCATGGCGTTTTTTAGGCCAAGGATCTGAAAAGTTTAGGTAGAGACGATCAATCTCACCGTCTTCAAAGTAGTCAGTCAGATCTGAACCATCTACCCACAACAACTTGATATTAGGCACTCCAACTTCTAATACCTTATCCAAGGCATAACTTAATACCGACTTTTGGATATCAATCCCGATATAGTTGATGTCAGGGTTTTGCTTGGCCATTCCTGATACAAAGGCCCCTTTCCCACTCCCAACCTCAACATGAATAGGATGATCATTTCCAAACAAGTCTCGCCATTTCCCTTTAGCTTCCATGGGATTGAGGACCACATACTGGGGATTGGCCTCTAGTAATTCTGTCGCCCCTTTACGATTTCTAACTCTCATCTCTTCTTTCCATACTTGTCACGGAAGACACGCAAGGCATAAATCTCCCGGTTTACATTGTCTAAATCTTGATTTTCACAGTATTTGGCAATCTGATTCAAGTAAGAATACTGACCATACCAATACAATTTATCTAACACTGTCTGATTGTACTTATAGCCATAGTCTCTCAACCATTGGCGCCACTGATGATCTGGAATGTAGTGGCATAGCAAATGCGCTACATCAAACATACGATCCGTCAGACGAACCGAATCCCAATCCACTAGATAAACGAGTCCACTCTCTGTCTCAATCCAATTACTATGACGAAGATCTCCATGCACAATCGTTGCATGGTCTTCCCTAAAACCTGGAACCGTCTTACCTAGCTCAGCAATCACACTGTTCAAATAGTGGTTCTGCTTCAAGATTTCTGGAACTCCTTGCTGCCAAGAACGCAATAAATCAACCGGTTTTTCCATGGTATATCCCAAACGGCTCAACTGCTTCATCAAGGGACGCGAGCGGTGGAGACGGTTCAAGATTGTAATGATTTGTTTGCGATTCATATCGTAAGGAGTCAAGATTTTGCCAGTCAACCATTCTTGGGCACACATATCACGACCATCCGCCAAACGACGAGTCCATAGTAATTGAGGAGCGATTTGTTCTCTGGCTAGGCCAGGTAGGATTGGAGAGGTGTTCATTTTTACAAAGACGCGCTTCCCATCAGGGTAGCTTCCCATATAAGCTTTACCGCTCTTCCCAGGGATAGGGGTCAGCGTTAGCTCATTATCACCCAAGTCCATTTCTTTCCTCCGTATAAAGTTTCCTTACTATTCTACTAGTTTTTGGTCTATTCGTCAACCAATCTTTTTAGTTGGTAAGGCAAATAAAACAATTGTAGGAAGAGACTAGCCCCTACAAGAGCCAACAAGGCTATTTTTTCTTGAAAAACCACTGCTCCGACCAGCAATTCCAGCAAAAGAACTGCACTTCCCACACCAAGCACAATCTGTTTCAATCCCTTCTCTTTCTCCCCTTTTTCTAGTGGAAAGAGCTGGGTCAAGTATTGGTAATCAAAGGCATGATAGAGGGCCAGCAACTGAAAGAGCAAGAGGTAGTTAAATAGAACCACCACTGCTGTCGCAATCCAAGCTTGCTCAATAAAGAGCAAAGCTAACAAGGATAGGAGCAAAAGACGCAAACTAAGCGCAAAGAGATCTCCATTTCGCAGGTAAGAACGGAGATAGAGGTTTTGCCAAATCTTGCTCGGCACTTTCTGAACTGTTCTAAGGATGAAATCCAGATAAGCGCGACGTTTGACACTATTTGAAACGCCCTTGACCTGAGTAAAGAGAGCAAAGAAACGAAGCAAAACTTGCTTGCGTTTGCTTTCTTGGGCAATCACATAATCCCAGTTGAGGCCAGTCTCAGTATAAAATTTACTGGCTTTTTGGCGAAAGAGGAGATATTTTCCAGCTCCCAATAAAACCACATAGATGAGAAAGACTGGAAAACCATAGCCCATGGCTAAAAACAAGGGTACAAACAAAAGCAAGAAAAGGGTTTGGACAAAGAGCCAAAAAACTAGCGAGCGCACTGTCTGCCCTTTGAGGTGGGACTTAACCTCCTCTTCACTGACTAAGAGAAAGAGCTTGTCAGGCCCTTCCATGTAGGTTGCGATTCCTCCCCAAGCCATAAGCAAGGCAGATACAATCCCTAAAAACAAGAGGATAGGCCAATGGTTTTCAGGAAAATCTTGCAAGAGTTGACTGTACTGGTAAGCTAGAAAACCGATGAGAACTAGCAGGAACAAGACAAAGTGGTCATTGAGAACATAGCGCAGATAACCGACACACTCCTTACGAAAAGCCTGCTTTCTCTTTAAAAACAAGTCTTTCATAGCTCCTCCTCTTTGGTCAGAGCCAAGTAAATATCATTCAAACTCGCTTCAGGCATGTCAAAGGCTTCACGGAGTTGCTGGAGGTTTCCCTGAGCACGCACCTCCCCCTTGTGGAGAATGACAAAGGCATCACACATCTTCTCCGCCGAATCCAGCACGTGGGTACTCATGAGAATAGACTTGCCTTTTTGCTTTTCCACTTCTAGAAGCTGAATCAAGTCAGAAATGGCCAGCGGATCGAGGCCAAGAAAAGGCTCATCAACGATGAAAAGACTCGGATCTACGACAAAAGCACAGATAATCATGACCTTCTGCTTCATCCCTTTTGAGAAATGTACTGGAAACCAGTCTAATTTTTGATCCAAACGAAACATTTTTAACAAAGGTTCCACACGATCAAAAGCCACTTTTTGCTCAATACCATAGGCCATGGCAACCGTCTCGATATGCTCTCTAAGAGTCAATTCCTCATACAAGCTAGGCGTTTCTGGGATATAGCCAATCTGCTTGCGATAGCTGGTCGCATCTTCTCGCAGGGTAAGACCGTTAATCTTAATTTCCCCACTGTAAGGCGTCAACAGACCGATTATCTCATTGATAGTCGTTGATTTCCCAGCACCGTTGAGACCAATCAAACCGACCAACTGCCCACTTTCAACGGTAAAGGACACATCTTTCAAGACAGGGACATGAACATAGCCTCCTGTCAGGTTTTTAATTTCTAACATATTTTCTCCGAATCTGGTATAATGTAGCTATATTATATCAAAATTCAATACAGTAGAGGTGGATTTTATGTCAGATTGCATTTTTTGTAAGATTATCGCAGGGGAGATTCCTGCTTCCAAAGTATACGAGGATGAGCAGATTCTTGCCTTCCTTGATATCTCTCAAGTAACGCCTGGACACACCTTGGTCGTACCCAAAGAACACTATCGCAATCTTTTAGAAATGGATGCTGCCAGCGCCAGCCAACTCTTTGCCCAAGTTCCAACAGTGGCTCAAAAAGTCATGAAGGCTACCAAGGCTGTCGGAATGAACATCATCGCCAACTGTGAAGAAGTCGCTGGTCAAACAGTCTTTCATACCCACGTGCATCTCGTACCTCGCTACGGTGCAGAAGATGACCTCAAGATTGACTTTATCGCCCACGAACCTGACTTTGACAAACTTGCCCAAGTCGCTGAAACCATTAAAAACGCTTAAGGAGATGCCATGAAACTATCCAATCTACTGCTATTCGCAGGAGCTGCAGCTGGAAGTTATTTTGTCGTGAAAAATCGCCAAGCCATTCAGGATGAAGTGCTAGATACAACTGACCGCGTCGAAGCTATCAAGGCTGATTTGGATATCATCCAAAACAGCCTACAAATCATCGACCAACAAAAAGCCCTTATCAAGGAATACCAAAAAGATTTAACCTATAAGTTCAAAGTCTTGGAAAAAGATTTCCAAACCAGAATGGCGGTCCTCCAAGAAGAAAAACAAGAATAAGAAAGCCTCCAACTTTCCTTAATTCCATTTTGGGTTACTAGATTTGAACAGAAAAAGGAGGCAATGAAAATGAAACAGTTTGTAAAAGTTCTAGCGAAGGTCATCGCGATCCCTTGCGGCTGCCTTAGCCTTCTTGCAGTCCTGGCATTTCTACTAGTGGCCAATCTTTTCAAAGCGTCACCAAGTGACATCCGAAAAGGGAATGACGACTTAAAACAAATCTTTACCTCCCTTGACATGCCTCCTGAGAAAGTAGAATCGGATGGACACTATCAATACGAGGGTGGAGGCCTAGATTTTTATGTTACTTTCTCAGACGAGGTCATCAATAGTCACCCCGTCCTAAAAGAAAGTCCAAAACTCACCAAAAACCGACTTAAAGTCTATGTCCTCCAGACAGGAGATATTTCCTACTATAAAGTAGGGGACAACTTGTTCAATCACGGTTTAATACAATTTTTAAAGGAGGAGGGCGAGAAGTATTTCCAAGAAAAAGGAAAGAAATCAAAATCTTCTTACACAATTCTAAATTGGAAAGATCAAGAAAGTCTTAAAAAGGGAATTGCTTTCTATGAAAAAGCTTTGACCTTGGTCGATATTCAGGATAATTCGGCAATCAAGCACATTGATACCATCACCGTGAAATCTGGTAAAGAAGAGGAAATCAAACAACTCATTCAGGAGATGGATACTGCTGGCTTGCTCACTCAAAAGTATAAATAGTAGACTAATTGGAGAATGATTGCTCGATGCTAAATTTCCCAAGATTATACAAAAAAAGAGCCCGCCGGCTCTTTTTACTTTATTCTCCTTCAAAGGCATCTTTTATATGGTCAAAGAAGCCTTTTTTCTTTGGATTGACTTTCAAGTCACCTGCAGCTGCGAATTCTTTAAGCGCTGCTTTTTGGCGGTCGTTCAAACCTGTCGGAGTCACGACATTGACAGTAACGTATTGGTCACCAACAGCACCGCCACGAAGGCTTGGTGCTCCCTTGCCACGTAGACGGAATTTCTTGCCAGTCTGTGTTCCTTCTGGGATAACCAATTCAACATCTCCATGCACGGTTGGAATTTCAACAGTATCTCCAAGAGTAGCTTGGACAATATTGAGGTTTAACTTGTAGAAAATAGTTGTTCCTTCACGTTCAAACTTATCGCTAGCTTCTACTGAAACCACCACGTACAAGTCTCCGTAAGGTCCACCGTTAAAGCCTGCTTCACCTTGACCCGCGAGGCGGATTTGTTGGCCTGTTTCCACACCAGCAGGGATTTTTACATGTACGCTATGAGCTTGTTTTTCATGACCTGTTCCATGACAAGTTGTACATGGATCCTTGATTTCTTTTCCGCGACCATGACAGACATCACAGGTTACTTGGCGACGCATCATACCAAGCGGAGTCTGCGTATCGACGTTAATGACACCAGCGCCATGACAGCGTCCACAAGTGACTGGACTTGTCCCTGGCTTAGCACCAGATCCATTACATGTACGACAGCTTGCTTCACGGTTGTACTTCACTTCTTTTTCCGTTCCGAAGATAGCTTCTTCAAAGGTCAAGTTCACACGGTACTGGAGGTCATCCCCTTGACGAGGAGCGTTTGGATTGCGTGAAGCTCCGCCTCCCCCGAAAAAACTTGAGAAGATATCTTCAAAACCACCAAAGCCACCTGCTCCGTCAAAGCCACCAAAACCGCCAGCACCACCAAAGCCACCGTTGGCACCTGCAGCACCATATTGGTCATAGGCAGCACGTTTTTGGTCGTCACTCAAAGTCTCATAGGCTTCTTGAACTTCCTTGTACTTTTCCTCAGCACCAGGCTCCTTGTTGATATCTGGGTGGTATTTTTTGGAAAGCTTACGATAAGCCTTTTTGATCTCGTCTGCCGAAGCGTTTTTTGACACCCCCAGACGATCATAAAATTCAGTATTGTTCATACAAGATACTAAGAGCGAACAGAAAGCGACTGAAATTTAGGAAACCGACAAGAAATCCTGATTTCTTAGGAGGTTTATCTAATTTCCAAGCTTCCCGCTCGAGTTCAATTACGAACACCCTTATTCCTTTCTATAGTTTATAAGTAAATCATTAGAGGGTATTTTCTATACTCTGTTTCACTTCATCAAACTCTTTGTCCGATAGAGTAAAAATCAAGTCCTCTTCTGAATATTCGTTCTGTTCTTTAAAATAGTTGTCAGTATTTTCTGCCAAACCTAGACCAAGAATTACTTTTCTTGCAAACTCTTGATGTGCAAAGCCAATAGCAGTAATGATATTTTTATCTTGCAGGACAGCTTTTGCTTTGAAATTTTCCCGAGGAAGAAATTCAAAATAGTCAAAGAAGTTTTGCCAAATCCCACCTGTAAATTTCGTATCATTCAATAAACCTGCTTTTGCCAACAAAATAGGCGCTGAAGAAATAGCTGCAATTAAGACATCCTGCTTGCCGAGTCCCCTCAAAAACGAATTTAATTTTTCATCCTGTAGAGCAGGCCCTATATTTACCATTCCTGGCAAAATGACACAAGAATAATCTTCTATACGTACTTGATCCAATGTTTTTGTAGGTAAACAAGGCAAGCCATCCTCAGAGATCACCATCGAATGATCTGAAGCTACATAATCAATCGTGATGTCAAAAGACAGAGCCAAAATACTCGTTAAAGCGGCTATCTCATAAAGAGAAAAATTAGGATAAATGATACAAAGTACTTTTTTCATAGACTACACCCTCTATTTTACCGAAAAACAGAGGCTGGGTTACAACCTCTGGATTTCCATACTTTATGATTTATAGCGGAATCGCATAGCCTTTCCATTCGCTAACATCATATTTATCTTTACAATTGTCACAATAGCAAAATGCATCTGAAAAAGTTGCTTGATAGCCGTAACCACTACCATTCGGACGTTCTTTAGACCAGACAACAGTTCCTTGACCACAAGGGCATTTATAAGTCCTCACTCTCTCATCATATGTACCATTTTCATGAGTTTCATCAGAAATGAGTTCTAATTCAATTCTATCATTCATATTAATACCTCAACATCTTACTTCTCCGTAAACTCTCCGTCTACGACGTCATCGCCTGCGTTTCCTGTTGCTTGTGCGCCTTCTGCTCCTGCTTGAGCTTGTTGAGCTGCTGCGGCTTGTTCGTAGAGTTTAACAGCAAGTCCTTGAGCTTTTTCGTTCAAAGCTTCGAGTTTTGCTTTCATTTCGTCCAAGTTGTTGTCTTCTTGCGCTTTCTTAAGGTCATCAAGGGCAGCTTGGGCAGCGTCACGTTCTGCATCGAAGCCTTTACCTTCAGTTTCCTTGATTGTCTTTTCAGTCGCAAAGATTGCTTGGTCTACTTCGTTACGAAGGTCTACTTCTTCTTTACGTTTCTTATCTGCTTCAGCATTTGCTTCTGCATCTTTCATCATGCGGTCGATTTCTTCATCAGTCAAACCTGAGTTAGATTGGATGACAATAGTTTGTTCTTTTTGAGTTCCAAGGTCTTTGGCCTTAACAGACACGATACCGTTCTTGTCGATGTCAAATGTTACTTCGATTTGAGGAATTCCACGAGGTGCAGCCGGGATGTCAGTCAATTGGAAGCGTCCAAGAGTCTTGTTATCTGCTGCCATTGGACGTTCACCTTGAAGAACGTGGATATCAACGGCCGGTTGGTTGTCTGCCGCAGTTGAGAAGACTTGTGATTTAGATGTTGGGATTGTAGTGTTGCGGTCGATGAGTTTTGTGAAGACTCCACCCATTGTTTCGATACCAAGTGACAATGGTGTTACGTCAAGAAGGACAACGTCTTTAACATCACCAGTGATCACACCACCTTGGATGGCAGCACCCATAGCAACTACTTCATCAGGGTTTACTGATTTGTTTGGTTCTTTACCAGTTTCAGCCTTAACAGCTTCTACAACGGCTGGGATACGAGTTGAACCACCAACAAGGATAACTTCGTCGATTTCTGACAAGCTCAAACCTGCATCTGAAAGGGCTTGACGAACTGGAACTTTTGTACGTTCTACAAGGTCACGAGTCAAATCGTCAAATTTCGCACGAGTCAAAGTCATTTCCAAGTGAAGAGGTCCAGCCTCACCTGCAGTGATGAATGGCAAGCTGATTTGTGTTGAAGTTACACCAGAAAGGTCTTTCTTCGCTTTTTCAGCTGCATCTTTCAAACGTTGCATTGCCATCTTGTCAGTAGACAAGTCAATACCGTTTTCTTTCTTGAATTCTGCTACCAAGTGGTCGATGATTTTTTGGTCAAAGTCGTCACCACCGAGTTTGTTGTCCCCTGCAGTTGACAATACATCAAAGACACCGTCACCCAATTCAAGGATAGATACGTCGAATGTACCACCACCAAGGTCGAATACCAAGATTTTTTCTTCTTTGTCAGTCTTGTCCAAACCGTAAGCAAGAGCTGCTGCAGTTGGTTCGTTGACGATACGTTCTACTTCAAGACCAGCGATTTTACCAGCGTCTTTAGTTGCTTGACGTTGAGCGTCGTTGAAGTAAGCTGGGACTGTGATAACTGCTTTGGTTACTTTTTCACCAAGGTATTCTTCAGCGTAACCTTTCAAGTATTGAAGAATCATAGCTGAGATTTCTTGTGGAGTGTATTCTTTTCCGTTAGCAGAAACTTTTTCAGAAGTTCCCATCTTAGATTTGATAGAGATAACTGTATCTGGGTTTGTAACTGCTTGACGTTTTGCAGCATCACCAACGATGATTTCGCCGTTTTTGAATGATACTACAGATGGAGTTGTGCGGTTTCCTTCTGGGTTTGCGATGATTTTGCTTTCAGTTCCTTCAAGAACTGCAACTGCTGAGTTTGTTGTACCTAAGTCAATACCGATAATTTTAGACATGTGTTTTTCTCCTTAAATTTTATATTCTATTTTCTTTTTGATACTCTTCTTAGGTGGCGGCGCCGTCAGAGCTTGACTCGTCAATCTCTTTGACTAAACTTTGAGCCTAAGGTCTCAAAGTTTGCGCAAATAGCGCCACGGCGAAGAGTATCGTCCTTGGTTCGCTTTGCTCACTATTGCAAAGCTGAACAACTTTCTTAACTTTCTTCATAGTTTATTGTCATTTCGGACAAAATTTTTAAGCTCTGTTGCCTAGTTATATACTACTACCATGGCTGGGCGTAGGATGCGGTCATGGAGTTTGTAGCCTTTTTGAAAGACTTGGGCGATGGTATCTGCTGGATGTTCATCATCTGCTGGGAGAGTTTGGATGGCCATATGATAGTTATGGTCAAATTCGCCGTCAGCTGCGATTTCTTCGATTCCTTCTTCTTTCAAAGCGTGATTCAAGCTCTCTTGCACCATCTCCAATCCTTTTTTGACATCGTCTGTCAAACCTTCAACGGCTAGTGCACGTTCTAAGTTGTCGAGCGATGGTAAGATTGCTTTTGCCAGGTCTTGGCTACGATAACGTTGCAAGTTTTGACGCTCTTCATTGGCACGGCGTTGGATATTTTGCATTTCTGCATGAGCGCGAAGGTATTTGTTTTCGAACTCATCCGCACGTTCATTTGCCAAGTCCAACTCAGACTTCTCAGGAGTTGTTTCTTCAGTTGTTTCCACAACTTCCTCTTCTTTCATTTCTTCGTTTTTTTTATCTTGGGCCATTTTCGCCTCCTTTAATGATTTCAATCTTAATGTACTTCGTAATGATTACTGCTGAGGTAGCGGTAAAAATCTGTCAACTTCATCGTCAAAACACGATTGACCACATTGACTTGGTTGACCAATTGCTGGTAATCCAGATTGACCGGACCGATAATCGCTAGAATTCCAAAACCACGATAAGGGATGAGGAACTTGCTACTAATCACCGCTAAGTCAGCTAGACAGGATTCCTGACTGTCCGCAACACGGACATTTTGCATCTGATCTTCATGCAGACCCTCACGAATCTCCAGAGCCACCTTTTGCGGTTGGTCAAAGAACTGATAGGCTGCTAGATTGGCAAAATTCAAGAGATTGACCTTGCCCGACACCACAATGTTTTCGTTGAACATTTCCTTAAAGATATGTTCAAAGAGATCGATAACATTGTCCGTTGTTGTAAAGTAACGCTGGATAATCTGCGGAATCTCCGTCCGAATCTTGTAGTGAATATCCAGAACGGTATGACCGAGGAAACGTTCCTGAATGATGCTCTTCAATTTCAGCAAATCTTCCTGTAAGAAGTTTCTTGGAATCAGAAATTGACTGGTAACCGTTCGCGACTCGTCTAGGGTAAATACTGCCAAGGCTGTATGTTGCCCCAAAACAACGATATCAAAGGCTGTCAACCGTTGCCTGCTCGGCTCAACATCCAGTGCTACTACCGTACAGCCACTCAGGTCTGTCAGTAGATTAGCAGCCTCTTGCAGAATATCCTCCAGTTTGAAGAATTCCTGATCAAAGGCTTTGACAATCTCGTATACCTCATTTTCAGCCAGTCTGTCAAAAGCAAGCGAGTGTTTCACATAGTACTGAAATCCCGCGACACTTGGCATCCGACCGCTTGAGGTATGAGCCTTCTCAAGCAAACCCTGCTTCTCTAGAGCTGCCATGTCATTACGAATGGTAGCACTACTAGAATTGATAGACTCTTGTAGCGCCTTGGATCCGACAGGTTCGTGCGTTTTGGTAAAGATGTCAATAATCAGATTTAAAATATCCTGCTGACGCTCTGTAACCATCTCATCACTCCTCTCTGTCCGATCGATTAGCACTCTATGTATCCAAGTGCTAACTCATGATTCTATTATACACCCTTAGAAGAGAATGTCAAGACAAAAACTCAAAAAATTAGCACTCTTTTGTCAAGAGTGCTAAAAATCAGTCTGAAGACCTAGAAACTTATTTTTCATCTACTTGGTATTTCCTTTTAAGTCTGAAAAAACCATAGATTAGATAAGAAATTAAGCAAGCGTATAAAACGAAAAAGAGAGAACGATTTCTCGTTCTCTCTTCTTAGACTCAGGAATTAAGAAGTCATTTTGTTATTTCCTAAGAGTAGCTTAATCTTTCTTGCGAAGAACAAAAGCTGCTAGGCTTGCAAAGGCAAGACCGATGATTGAAAGAAGACCAGATACTGCTGAACCTGTGTTTGGTAACAAGTTCTGCTTTTGACTACTTCCTTCTTCTGGTTGACTATTATTTCCAGAATCTTTAATTGGGGCCGGAGTGAATTCCCAGGTGCCTACGAAGTGTGCGTCTGCTCCATTGATGATTTCAGATGTCTTGTCATAAGACTTGAAGCTCCATGTGCCTTCTGCTGTCTTAACCTCTGTTTGACTTGGTTGCGTTGGAGTTGCTTGGCTGCCATCTTTCAAGTTTGTTTGGTCTGCTGGAAGCAAGGCTTTCACTTCTTGTGGAAGTTCTTTGCCTGAAGTTCCGCTGACAAACTCGTGAACTGCTTTATGAGTCACTGTTGGAACTGGAGTTGCTGTAAATTCCCATGTACCTATAAACTTAACATCTGATCCATTAATTGTTTCCGATGTTTTATCGTAGGACTTGAAGCTCCAGGTACCTTCTGCTGTCTTAACTTCTGTTTGACTTGGTTGCGTTGGCGTTGCTTGACTGCCATCTTTCAAGTTTGTTTGGTCTGCCGGAAGAAGAGATTTCACTTCTTGTGGAAGTTCTTTACCTGGAGTTCCGCTGACAAACTCGTGAACTGCTTTATGAGTCACTGTTGGAACTGGAGTTGCTGTTAATTCCCATGTACCTATAAACTTAACATCTGATCCATTAATTGTTTCCGATGTCTTGTCGTAGGACTTGAAGCTCCATGTGCCTTCTGTTGTCTTCACTTCCGTTTGACTTGGTTGAGTTGGAGTTGCTTGACTACCATCTTTCAAGTCTGTTTGATCTGATGGAAGCAAGGTTTTCACTTCTTGTGGAAGCTCTTTGCCTGGAGTTCCACTTACAAACTCGTGAACTGCTTTATGAGTCACTGTTGGAACTGGGATTGCTGTAAATTCCCATGTCCCTACAAACTTAACATCTGAACCGTTGACAGTCTCTGAAGTCTTGTCGTAGGATTTGAAGCTCCATGTGCCTTCTGCTGTCTTCACTTCCGTTTTACTTGGTTGAGTTGGAGTCGCTTGACTGCCATCTTTCAAGTCTGTTTGATCTGATGGAAGCAAGGTTTTCACTTCTTGTGGAAGCTCTTTGCCTGGAGTTCCACTGACAAACTCATGAACTGCTTTATGAGTCACTGTTGGTGCTGGGGTAAATTCCCAAGTACCGACGAAGTGGGCATCCCCTCCATTGATGGTTTCTGATGCCTTGTCATAAGATTTGAAGCTCCATGTACCTTCTGCTGTCTTCACTTCCGTTTTACTTGGCTGAGTCGGAGTCGCTTGACTACCATCTTTAAAGTCTGTTTGGTCTGATGGAAGCAAGGTTTTCACTTCTTGTGGAAGGTCTTTTCCTGGAGTTCCGCTGACAAATTCATGTGTTGCCTTGTAAGTTGGTGCTGGGGTAAATTCCCAAGTACCGACGAAGTGGGCATCCCCTCCATTGATGGTTTCTGATGCCTTGTCGTAGGACTTGAAGCTCCAAGTACCTTCTGCTGTCTTCACTTCCGTTTTACTTGGCTGAGTTGGAGTCGCTTGACTACCGTCTTTCAAGTCTGTTTGGTCTGCTGGAAGCAAGGATTTCACTTCTTGTGGAAGGTCTTTTCCTGGAGTTCCGCTGACAAATTCATGTGTTGCCTTGTAAGTTGGTGCTGGGGTAAATTCCCAAGTACCGACGAAGTGGGCATCCCCTCCATTGATGGTTTCTGATGCCTTGTCGTAGGACTTGAAGCTCCAAGTACCTTCTGCTGTCTTCACTTCCGTTTTACTTGGCTGAGTTGGAGTCGCTTGACTACCGTCTTTCAAGTCTGTTTGGTCTGCTGGAAGCAAGGATTTCACTTCTTGTGGAAGGTCTTTTCCTGGAGTTCCGCTGACAAATTCATGTGTTGCCTTGTAAGTTGGTGCTGGGGTAAATTCCCAAGTACCGACGAAGTGGGCATCCCCTCCATTGATGGTTTCTGATGCCTTGTCGTAGGACTTGAAGCTCCAAGTACCTTCTGCTGTCTTCACTTCCGTTTTACTTGGCTGAGTTGGAGTCGCTTGACTACCATCTTTCAAGTCTGTTTGGTCTGCAGGAAGCAAGGATTTCACTTCTTGTGGAAGGTCTTTGCCTGGCGTTCCGCTAACAAATTCGTGTGTTGCCTTGTAAGTTGGTGCTGGGGTGAATTCCCAAGTACCGACAAAGTGGGCGTCCGCTCCATTGATGGTTTCTGATGCCTTGTCATAAGACTTAAAGCTCCAAGTGCCTTCTGCTGTCTTCACTTCTGTTTTACTTGGTTGAGTTGGCGTTACTTGAGTACCATTAGACAAGTTCTTATCTGTCGCTGGAAGCAAGTCTTTCACTTCTTGTGGAAGATCTTTACCTGGGGTCCCACTCACAAACTCATGATGTTTTTCATAAAGAAGGGCAGTGCTTACCTGATTAGAAGGAGCTGATAAATTATCAACATGCAATGTTACAGTATTGTCAATCTTTTCAGGACCTTTTTCTTCTACTTTTTTGTTGGTAGCTGTTTTATAAGTGATAATAATCTCAGCGGCAGAATTTGATTTTATGTACTCAGGTGTCATTTTAACAGTAACTGTTTGACCTGACTTCTCAATCGTATAGTCACGTCCTTCTTGCAGAGTCACTCCACCTGATTCAACTTTAAGTTCTTTATATTCCAAGCGATCATCAAAATTCTGAACCATTTCGATAGATGAAGGCGTTGCTAAAATGTCCTTACCTGGAACCGGAACTTTAAACGTAGCTTTATAGGTTACATCTTGTCCTTCCTTAGCTGGAATCTCTGTAGGATCCACTGCTAGAACAGGGCTCGGATCAATTTTTTCAATATAAAGACCAAAGACGGCCGAAGCAACCTCTGTTGATGAGTAACCAAAATTCATACTATTACTATTTGATCGAAGGGCAAAACCAGAGATATTGTTCTCAGAATAGCTACCGCTTGTAATCTGAGTTGCTACCCAAGCAGTTCGATCTCCTTGATCTTCCTGTCTTAAAACATTGGCATTATTCATCAAACGAAGATTAACATCATTTTGATAATCTTTAACATAGAAGGTTTCCTTCAAGTTGTTGGCATCCATTGCATCGATGTCTGTTGGCTTCATAACCAACTTCAAATCTGTCTCGGAACCATCTGCATAACGCAACTCTGCTGTTACATCCGCATCAAGCCAAAAAGCCTTATTCATAATGTAGTCATGAGCCGCATCTACATAGGGAACATTCCCAATTTCAAAAGCACTACTTTCCCATAATTCAGAAATTGAGAAAAATTCAACAGTAGATTTTTGAGCACTATTCATCTCAGATTCTGCCTGAGCAGTATTAAGATAGTGTAGGGTTACTTTATTGAAATTTAGATAAGCATCTACTTGCTTACCATTGACTGTCCCAATATTTGTGAATTTTAGAGAAAGAGGATTTTCGAAAACTTGATCCTGTTTTTTACTTTTATCTACTTTAAGAGTAAAGTTTTCCATCTCGCCTGGATAGGCACCACCCCAGAGATATTCATAGTGGGGATTCGATAAATGAAACTGATCAACAGCCTGTGATTTAGATAAAACACTAAAATTGTTGATGTTCAAATTAAACTTACGAATATCCAAGGTTGAGATATCCGTTCCGTTTTTTATTTCTTCTAAAGCCGCATAAGATTGAAGCGGAAGAAGAAAAATAGAAAAAAGTAAAACGACTAATCCGAGAAAAGCCTGTTTTTTTCTACTGAAAATAGTAGAAAAAGGCATTCTCATGCGATATTTCCATTTCATAATGTACCTCCAAAATTAAAAATGATTATTTAATCATTTCAAAAGAAATATTCATCTCATTTTAACACAAAAAAAGGGCAATTAAAAGTAGATTATAGATAAAAATTTATTATTTTGTATTTCCAGATTGTCAATTTTCGGTGAGAATAATTAAAATATAAAAATTTTAGAAAAGGCGTTTACACTATGTGAATAACTGTTTTATAGTTAATCCTATTATCACTCTATGAGTTTCATAACGTACTCAAGCCACACATAAACATTAATATATTTAATTTTTTATAAAGAAAGAACCCAAGAATAAATTCTGGGTTCTTTTTAGTATTTCTCGTACAAAAGATACTTTTGTATATTAGAGAGCCTTAGTCCTTCTTACGAACGACAAAGCCTACTAGACCGGCGATAAATAAACCAATCATTGAAAGAAGACTGGTAGAAGCTGTACCTGTGCTTGGTAGAACTTTCTGTTCTTGGCTTGCAGTTTCTTCTTTCTTAGTGCTTTCAGCTTGGTTCCCTGTTGTTGCAGTATCATTCTTATTACCGTTGGTTGTTGTAGAAGCTACTTTCTTAGTTCCAACTTCAACAATCTCATCTACTGCTGGAGTAGTGATTGTGTTTGATTTCTCAACACGACCTGTTTCAACGCCATCTGTGTATGTCACTGTATAAACAATGGTGCGAACCCCCTTCTTACCAACAGCTTTCACTTGACGACTTCCTTCTGGAAAATCTGGATTTGTTACTTCCTTAGTTTGGAAAGCAACTTCTTCTGTCTTGGTCTCTTCCTTAGTCGTTACAACTGGGGCTACTACTTTCTTAGTTCCAACTTCGACAACTTCGTCTACTGCTGGAATGGTGATTGTGTTTGATTTCTCAACTCGACCTGTTTCAACTCCGTCTGTGTAAGTCACTGTATAAACAATGGTGCGAACACCCTTCTTACCAGCTGTCTTCACTTGACGACTGCCCTCTGGAAGATTTGGATTTGTTACTTCCTTAGTTTGGAAAGCAACTTCTTCTGTCTTGGTCTCTTCCTTAGTCGTTACAACAGCTGCTTTCTTAGTTCCAATTTCGACAACTTCGTCTACTGCTGGAGTGGTGATTGTGTTTGATTTCTCAACTCGACCTGTTTCAACGCCGTCTGTGTAAGTCACTGTTTCAACAATGGTACGAACACCTTTTTGCCCAGCTGTTTTCACTCGGCGAACACCTTCAGCTAAGAGTGCATTTTCAACCTCACGAGTCTGGAAGGCAACTTCTTCCGTTTTGGTTACTTCCTTAGTCGTTACAACAGCTTTCCCACCGGTATAGGTAATCTTGTTTTTTGCAGCTTTCTTGGTCTTGCGTGAAACTTCTTTACGAGATTTTTCAACACCATCCACTTTTGTCACTTCATAAGTGACTTCATCAATACCTTCTTCACCTTCTTCAACACGTGTTTGACCTTTATCCAGTGCTGGGTCTACTTTCGTTTCTTCTTTGAAAGCAACTTTCTCCTCTACAGTCACTGTTTCTTTGGTTTCTACACCTGTTTTCTTAGTTCCTACTTCGATGATTTCTTCTACTGGTTCTTTTATTACCGTTTGGCTCTTTCTATCACGTTTTTTCTCAACGCCATTTACCAAAGTAACATCCCAAACAACTTTCTTCTGACCTTTTTCTCCCGCTTGTTTTACCTTTCGAGTACCTTCAGCGAGGTCTGCATTGTTTTCTGTACGAGATGGGTAAGGAATCTCCTCAGTAGTTGTGACTTCTTGATGTTCTTCTTTTAAATCTCCCCCTGAGAGAAGCGCCTCAGCCTTGGCTTTCAACTCATTGTAACGAGCTTCAAGTGCCGCAAAACTTTTTTGACCTTCTGGACTCTTCATTGCCTTCTTTGCAGTCTCAAAAAAATTCTTTGCTTCTTCTACATCACCCTCTAGGAGTTCTTTATTCTCCTCTTCTGGATTATCTGTATAATCCTTAATCGAAGATTCTATATTATTGAGCATTCTTTTGAACGTATTTGCAATGTTTCGCTCTTGTCCGTCTGGAATTTCTTCATCTTCTGCTGGAGTCTCTTCTGCATGTACTGTTGGAATTCGATACAAGTCAGGAGCTACATGATAAGTGGCTACTCCAAGAGCATTTAAAGCAAGTATAGAAATCCCTAACTTTAATAATTTTTTTCTACTCATTATTTTTTCCCTTAACACTTTCAATATACAGTAAGGAGAAGAGTAAATTTTTCTACTCTCCTCTTACTATATGATACTAACGTTCAGCTTTACGCTTCCAAACTAGAAGTCCAGCAAGTCCTAGAGCTAGGGCTGCAAGTACTCCAAAGATTGAAGAACCTTCAGAACCTGTATTTGGCAATGTTTTACCTGGTTCTGTTGGTTTTTTCGGAATATCCCCCTCTGCTGGTGGGATATTTGGAGCTGGTGGCGTTACCGGAACCGGTGGTGTCACCACAACCTTGTTGGTAGTTTTTGATTTATCGTTAAAGCTTACTTTTGCCGTATTTGGTACACCTGTCGCGAATTGTGCAAAATCTGTTCCTTCTCTGAAGTTGGTATAAAGCACGAGAGTTACTTTACTTCCCTTCAAGGCTTCAAGAACATCCTTATCGCTGATTTCAAGAGTTACAATGTTTTGAGATTCATCGTAAGTAACAGTGGCAATTGCTTCCAACTCTTTACCTACTAATTCACCACGATCATTTGAAGCCTTACTCAATTTATCAATAGCCACTTGAAGCTTAGTTTGAGCTTCTTTCAGGTTCTTGATTTCATTTTCGAGTTTCTCTTGTTGTTGTTTCTTATCAGCTGGTGCCAATTCTGCTTCTTTCTGAGCTGGTGCTTGAAGTTTAGCCAAGTTTTCTTCAGCTGCTTTCAACTCTGCCTCTAGGCTTGCAAGATTTTGACTTGTTTCGGTGTCAGCAGGTTTCTTATCTTCTGTTGCAGAAGAATCAGATGTAGCTGGTGTTGTTTCTTCAGCAGCTGTTGCTGGAGTAGCTGGTGTTGTAGTTTCAGCTGGTTTAGCTGGTTGCGCTGCCTTAGCTGCTTCCAACTTCGCTTTCAATTCAGCCACTTTAGCTTCCGCCGCTTTTAGGTCTTCCTTCTTGTTATTCTCTGTTGAGGTCTCATCAGTTGACTTACCTGTCAAAGCTTTGAGTTCTTTCTCTGCCTGTTCAAGTTGAGCTTGAAGAGCTACTTTGAGCTTGTCAAACTGAGCGTTTTCAACTTTAAGAGCGATGCGGTCTTTATTGACTTTCAAAACTGAATGAATTTCATCACTGACCGTAAAGTTCGTCAAATCTGTCTTGACAAGACGACCATATTGATCTTTCTTGGCATTTCCATTTTCATCCACTGGATCCGTTGGAACCAGAGTAGTGATATCGAAGCGGAAAGTATCTGTTGCATTTGGCAAGTTGTATGAAGTCCCTGGTGTTGATCCATTTTCTGGTCCAACTGTCTTAGCAGGTTCACCTGGTGTCGGATCTGTTGGTTTTTCTGGGTCACGCGGTTTCACCGTTACTGGTTTTGTTTCCTTGTTACCAGATTGACCATTCGCATCTTTGAAGTTTACAGTTGCTTTGTTTGGTACCAATTGGTCCTTGTAAGCACTCAAATCACTGTTAGCTTTGAGCTTAGCTGGAATATACAATTGGATTTCTTTGAAACCTTTCAATCGAGCGAAATCTTTCACTTTCACAGTGACTGTATTTCCTTCAACACTTGTTTCAAGGGCACCATTTGCATCACGTCCATCTACATAAGCTACTGGTGTATCAGCGATTGCCAAGACCGGTTCGAGTGTATCTGTGACTGTGAACTCTTTGTACTTATCAATATCTTTTGGCAAAGCGGTATTGACATTATACATGTATGGTGCGTCGTATTCCACATCCAAGTGGTCCAAGGTACGATTAATCTTCTTAGAAATTTCTGGTTCTGGTTCTTTTGGAACGATAACCGGAACTTTATTCGAATCTTTGTGTAGCCCTGGTCTATGTGGAATGTTTGCATCATAAGAAGCCGTATTTGGAACAGTGAATCCACGATCTGTTAGATATGGAGTCAAATCAGCTCCCGCTTTAATCTTCGCAGTGAAGCTCAATTCCACAGCTTGACCGCCATTGGCTTTCACTTGGTCTTCTGTAAGCGTCAAGGTAATGGTTTGACCTTCTACCTTGATTTGACTTACATCAAGGGCTTGACCATTCAAGCTCGCTTTTACTGAACCTGCATAATCAAGAACAGATTCAAGTGTATCGCTTACACTGAAGGCTGTAGCATCTGTTGGGACACTTGTTTTCACGTTGTAAGTGAAAATTTGGTCACGATCAGCGAGGATTTCCTCAGCTTTAGCATTCACATCTTTCTTGATTTCTGGCTCTTCTGGTGTTGGAGGCGTTACTGGAACTTCATTCGAATCCTTGTGCACACCTGGTTTGTGTGGGAAGCTTGCGTCATAAGAAGCCTTATTCGGTATCCGTGCACGGCCGTCTTCCTTCACATGTTTTGACAAATTTGCGCCAGCTTTGATCTTGGCGTCGAATGTTAATTCAACTGCTTGACCGCCATTGGCTTTCACTTGGTCTTCTGTAAGCGTCAAGGTAATCGTTTGACCTTCTACCTTGATTTGGCTAGCATCAAGAGCTTGACCATTCAAGGTTGCACTTGATTTACCTGCGAACTCAAGAACATCTTCGATCTTATCGGTTACGCTGAAGGCTGTAGCATCTTGCGCTACGCTTGTTTTCACGTTGTAAGTGAAGACTTCATCACGTTTCGCAAGTGTTGCTGATTCTTTGCCATTCACATCTTTCTTGATTTCTGGCTCGTCTGGTGTTGGTGGCGTTACTGGGACTTCATTGGAATCCTTGTGCACACCTGGTTTGTGTGGGAAGCTTGCGTCGTAAGAAGCCTTATTTGGAATCTGTGTACGGCCGTCTTCCTTCACATATGCGGACAAGTTTGCGCCAGCTTTGATCTTCGCGTCGAACGTTAATTCAACTGCTTGACCGCCATTGGCTTTTACTTGTTCTTCTGTAAGCATCAAGGTGATGGTTTGACCTTCTACCTTGATTTGGCTTGCTTCAAGAGCTTGACCATTCAATTTAGCACTTGATTTACCTGCGAACTCAAGAACATCTTCGATCTTATCGGTTACGCTGAAGGCTGTCGCATCTTGCGCTACACTTGTTTTCACATTGTATGTGAAGACTTGGTCGCGTTTTGCGAGAGTTTCTTCTGCCTTGCCGTTCACATCTTTCTTGATTTCTGGCTCGTCTGGTGTTGGAGGTGTTACTGGGACTTCGTTAGAGTCCTTGTGCACACCTGGTTTGTGTGGGAAGCTTGCGTCGTAAGAAGCCTTATTCGGAATCTGTGTACGGCCGTCTTCCTTCACATATGCGGACAAGTTTGCGCCAGCTTTGATCTTGGCGTCGAATGTTAATTCAACTGCTTGACCGCCATTGGCTTTCACTTGGTCTTCTGTAAGCGTCAAGGTAATGGTTTGTCCTTCTACCTTGATTTGGCTAGCATCAAGAGCTTGACCATTCAAGGTCGCACTTGATTTACCTGCGAACTCAAGAACATCTTCGATCTTATCTGTTACGCTGAAGGCTGTCGCATCTTGCGCTACTGTTGTTTTCACATTGTATGTGAAGACTTGGTCGCGTTTTACGAGGGTTTCTTCTGCCTTACCGTTCACATCTTTCTTGATCTCTGGCTCGTCTGGTGTTGGTGGCGTCACTGGGACTTCGTTCGAATCCTTGTGCACACCTGGTTTGTGTGGGAAGCTTGCGTCATAAGAAGCCTTATTCGGTATCCGTGCACGGCCGTCTTCCTTCACATGTTTTGACAAATTTGCGCCAGCTTTGATCTTGGCGTCGAATGTTAATTCAACTGCTTGACCGCCATTGGCTTTCACTTGGTCTTCTGTAAGCGTCAAGGTAATGGTTTGTCCTTCTACCTTGATTTGACTTGCATCAAGAGCTTGACCATTCAATTTAGCACTTGAAGTTCCTGCGAATTCAAGAACGTCCACTAGGGTATCTGTGACTGAGAAGGCTGTCGCATCTTGCGCTACACTTGTTTTCACATTATAAGTGAAGACTTCATCACGTTTCGCAAGTGTTGCTGATTCTTTGCCATTCACATCTTTCTTGATCTCTGGCTCATCTGGTGTTGGTGGCGTTACTGGGACTTCGTTAGAGTCCTTGTGATATTTTGGATTATGATCAATATCATAAGAAGCCTTATTCGGAATCTCTGTCTTACCATCTTTATTCACATAAGCTGATAAGTTGGCATTATCTCTAATCTTAGCCTTGAAATTCACTTCTATAGACTTACCGGCATCTGCTTTTACAGAAGCTTCTGTAAAGGCAACTTTGATTACTTGACCAGAAAGTGTCACTGTCGCCTTCGATCCTGCATCTTCACCATCAAGTTTAACAGTCGCTGAAGCATTCTCACCAACAAATTCTAGAACTTCTTTCAACTCGTCTGTCATCTCAAACACAGTTGCGTTGGCAGGCATTGTTGTTTTCAAAGTATAAGTAAATTCTTCATTACGTTTTGCAAGATCATAACGTTCTGCTCCGTTTACTTCCTTCTTAAGCTCTGGAGTAATGGTTGGTGGTGGTGTAACTGTAACTGGTTTTGATTCTTTCTTAGAATCAGGATTATCATTAATGATGTAGCTAGCAGTATTTGGTACTACCGGCTTGTCTTTTGATTCATTTGGATAAGCCGCTAAGAGTGCATCAAAGGTAATGCCTTCCTTCACCTTAGCCTTAAATGAAACTTGTACAGCTTTACCAGCATATTGTTTCACTTGCTCTTTACCGAATGTGACCGTCAAACGTTGACCTTCTGTTGTTACAGTGAGGTCTTGAACAGCTTGGCCATCAACAGTGACTGTTGCTTCTCCTTCAAATGCCAATTCTTTGACGATATCATCTGAAATGGTGAAGCTATCTGCCACATGTGGAACCGTTGAGTCAATCGTATAAGTGAAGACTTCTGATAACTTACCAAGATCTGCGTGTTCCTGACCATTCACCTTCTTCGTGATTGGCGGTGGTGTAACAGTGACCGGCTTGGTTTCTTTCTCACCTTGTTGGTCATTCTTGTTGGTGTAAGTAATCTTAGCTTTGTTCTCAATAGATGGAACAGTTGAGCCTTTCTTCACTTTGGCATGAATCACGAGCTCTACTTCTTGGTTACCGTAGTCACCCGCATTCGCAAAATCTTTCATCGTTGCAGTCACGGTTTGACCTTGAACTGTTACATCGAAGAATTTCGCTGCCGCTCCCTTGATTTCAGCTTGACCTGGAGTCAAGTTCTCATCCAAGGTATCCGTTACAACGAAGGACTTGTACGTTGTAATATCATTTGGCAATTTCGCTTTGATATTATAAGTAAAGTCTGTGTCCGCACCGATTGTTGCCTCTGTCAGTGTTTCGTTGATTTTCTTATCAACACCTGGTTCTGATGGAGGAGTTACGGTGACAGGTTTCGTTTCTTTTTCTCCGCTATGATCGTTCTTATCTGTGAAGCTGAACTTCGCAGTATTTGGAATGTTGATACGCGTCACTCCATCATTGATCTTAGCTGGAATAATCAATTCCACTTCTTGACCAGCAAGGTCTGTAGCGTTCGCAAAGTCCTTCATCGTTGCAGTCACGGTTTGACCCTCAACTGTTACATCGAAGAAGGCTGCAGCTGCTCCTTTGATAACTGGTTTGCTTGAAGTTTCATTGATAACTGACAAATCTCCTTCAAGTGTATCTGTAATCACAAATTTCCTGTAATCTGTAATATCGGTTGGAAGTTTTGTCTTAATGTTGTAGTTATACGCTTGACCTGTCGCGATATCTAAGTGATCAAGAGTTTCATTGATCTTCTTCGTTACAGGAGGTGGCGTTACAGTGACAGGTTTCGATTCAACTTCTTTCTCTACATTATTCTCATTTGTAAAGGAAATAGAAGCCTTGTTTTCAATGGTTGTGCCTGTCACACCATTTTTAACTTTTGCAGGAATGACTAGTTCAACAGTTGAGTATTTTGCAAGTTCACCAAACTGACCATCCTTCACCGTTGCCGTAATCTCTTGGCCATTGGTGTGGATATCAAAGAGGGCCGCTGCAGAACCTTTAATACTTACGTCTCCTGCAAGTTCCAAATTAGCATCCAGTGTATCACGAATCACAAATTTCTTGTAATTAGCAACATCACTTGGTACTGCTGTTGTAATGTTGTAGTTGTATGGTTGCCCATCAAACGTTTGGAAGCTATCCAAGTTCTCATTAATCTTCTTATCAATAGAAGGTTCTTGTGGTTTTGGTGGTGTAACCGTTACTTTATTCGATGTTTTCTTGATATCATTCAAGGCAACATCTGCCGTGTTAGGTACTTTAATTTGACCATCTTCCTTATATTTAGAAAGGTCAGCACCCGGACGAATCTTAGCCTTGAAGGTCAATTCAAGGTATTGAACATCTTTAGTTTTACGACGCGTTACCTTACGTGAGATTTTTTCAAGTTGAGTTTTATCAAAAGTCAGTGAAACAGTTTGACCTTCAACTTTTGTAGCAGTTTTCAACTCAGTATTATCTTTTTCACCAAGTTTTACATTCAAGCTATCTGCCTGAACTTCCAATTCTGGAACAACTGTATCGGTAATGCTAAAGTTATTCGCAATACCTGGCCATGGAACAGATACCTTATACTTGAAGACTTCGTCTTCCGTCTTAAGATCTTCATGTTCCTTGTCGTTTACTTTCTTTTCAATCTCTGTTTCAACTGGTGGTTTGACATAGACTGGGTTTGAGCGTCGAATTGTACTTGGTTTGTCAGCTGTTTTAGCATGGTTACTTGGATCAGGATTATTATCCTCACCATTCCACATGATATTACCCTGGTTCAGCAAACCGAAACCATCATTATCCTGAAGAAGGGCCATAAATTCTTTGCTCGCTTGATTATTGCGATATTTCTCCTTCAAGCGAACGGTAATGGTCATTTTAGCTTTTTGAAGCACTAAGTATTCATAACCATTCACACTTGGTACATCAGCAACAACAACTTCACGTTCGTTTCCGAGATCGTCATTTTGTTTCACTACACGAGTCAAGATTTGACCTTGTGGTCCAGAAGCATGATGACCTACAACTTCTAAACGATAGTCAAGAGGGTCAGTCAGCATAACATTTTTCTTGAACTCATATGGAGCGTTGTTGAAGTTGTAATCTACTGTATAAGTAAATGTTTCATCTTTCGCAGACAAGTTCGCTGCATAGGATGATTTTTTGGTTAATTGAAGCGGATCTTCAATAGTACCAGTATCATTGCTTTGATCTTGGTCTGCAATTTTCTTAGTAGCACTTGGGTAACAGTATTCAAGTTTTTGAACTTCTACAGTTTCTTTCGAACCGCCGATTGTTTCAGTCGCAAAATCACCAACTTTAAATTTACCAGTCAACTCAGGAACTGGAACTGTCTCCTTAACTGGTTTGTAGTCTGCAGGAGGGTCTTGCTCATCATCCTCATCAACTTGTTCAGCATGTGCTTCCTTACTCAAATCATAGTCAAACTTGTTGTTTCCTGGATTAAAGACACTCTCTGGAACAGAGATTGTAACCTTGTCTCCTTCTTGAACAATCTTACCACGAATTTCTTTCTTCGAATCGGTAACCTTTGATACAATCTTCTTACCATTAATTCGAACTGCATCTACCTTATATCCTGGAGTAACTTCAAACTCACCTTTGATATCTTCTTTAACCAGAGCAGCACCAACAGATTCTAGAACTCGACTTGAGAATTTATTGATATCGCTTTGTTCATTAACATAGAAGGAAACATCTTTTCCATTGATATTTTTAGCTGGAGAAGCCATCCCCTCTAATGCTTCATGGAAAATCTCTTGGACACTTCGGTTATCCCCTATATCAAAATATTTTGAATAACCTTCTTTATATGTGTCATAGTACTGAGCTTTGGAATTCGCAAAGATTGTTACGTCTTCCCAGAAACCAACTACTACTGTTCCTTCAGAACCAACAACATTTTTAAGTCTTGTAGATGCTTCCTTAACCTCTTTCACACGCCCTAAAACGTTTTGAGACGCCTCTGTTAGTTCATTAAAATTCCATGCACGTGTAAGAATATTGTTCCGATAGTCACTGTACTCTAGACGAACCTTACCATCAGGGTCACGTTTCCCATTGGCAACACCATCCGTAATCAAAAGAAAGATAGTTTTACGACCATTAGCCATATTCCCTTTTCTTTCATTATATTGAGCAATGACATCGTCAATAGCTGGAACAGTTGGTGTTCCTCCCGCTACTTTAATATTATTAATGAATTGATGGATATCATTTTGGTCAGAAGACAAGTTACTTGCCTTGTATTTGTAATCATAGTCAGGTCCCCAACTACCATAAACATCTTTACGGCCTGTAAAATCGTTATTGTAGTAGTAGTTGTATCCATCTGCACCTTGGAAGGTCGCCATCATAACCCGGTCTGATGTATCTGGATTATCAGTCTTAACCAAACGTGGGTTATTTTCATCATACTCTTCTTCCTTCACAAATGTCGTCAGAGTTTTTAAAGCATTCTGGACATTTGGAATGGTGTTCTTAAATGATCCACTCGCATCCTGCAAGATTACCAAATCCACTGGTTTTCTAGGCAGGCGCCAGCTAATTTTTTCCGTTTTTTCAATTTTACGGGAACATCCATTTTGTGTTATCTTTGTATTTCCACCTACTTCAATAGTACTACCGCCTTCATTTGCTGCAGCGCTACCAAGTAGCTGTCCCATTAAGGCTAATGGAACAGATAAGAATAAAATGATAAACAATATGGAGACCTTTTTAATGAAATCTCTCATTGCTATTTCTGAAATCCTATTGTGATTTCTTCTTCCCCCTTTTCTATAGTAGATATATGTTAGTTGAGTAGTGTTTGCAACTCTTTAGAAAAGCTTTCCGCATCGGAATGGTTAACCAATACATTTTTTACTTCTTGCTTTTTGGTTACAAAATACATACTTGGTATGGTCTGAACCTGTAATAGATCTGCAGCTGATTGATCTTCGTCATAGTAATAAGGGAAAGTGTATCCTTTTTCCTTAATGTATCGATCAGCACTCTCTTTTGTTTCTTTATCAGGTTCGTTCATATTTAGTAAAACAAAATTGATCTGTTCACCATACTTTTCATACATCTGCTGAACAATGGGTAGTTGTTTCTGACAATGAGGACACCAACTAGCCCATTCGACAATTAACATAGGTTTATCATACAGCTCTGAACTAGCAACCAATTTACCGTCTTGAGAAGTCATTTTAAATTCTGGAAGTTGTTGACCTTTTAGACTCAAGGCAGTATTGTTCTCAGCACTTGAAGTTGATTGCGAAACTGATGAAGTCCCTACTTCTCCGTCCTTAGCGGGTCTAGTATAATAAATCAAACCCACCGACAATCCGATGATGACTCCCACTGCTAAAAACGGAAGCCACCACTTATCTTTTTGCATAGAATCTCCTTTCCTTTTTGATGAAATATGGCGAGTACAGCTTGAGTAAATAATATAGTAAATAATTTATGAACCCTCCGAAACTCATCCATTCCAAAAAACATTTTATCATTTACTAATTAGTATTTCAAGAAATATGTTGTCAAATTGTAAACTTTTTTCTTTCTCACGCTAAACCCGCCACACTACTGCATTAAATAGGTATAATGAAAATGATTGGACGTTATTTTCTAATTATTTTCAGAATATTATTTCTTTTTAATGCATAATTCACTCTTTCTTGTTTTCTGTTTTTCTATATAATAACTATACTAAAAACAGCAACGAAATACATTTAAAAATTTGCAATAATAAAAAAGATTGCCCAATCAGACAATCTTTTTTATGTTCTTAATACAAATCAAGATAATTATCAACTTCCCATTGTGACACAAAGGTTGCATAGCTAGCCCACTCGATACGTTTAGCTTCAAGGAAGCTCGTGTAGATGTGTTCACCTAGGGCTGCCTTGACCACTTCATCCTCAGTCAAGGCTTTCAAGGCGTTGTGAAGCGTTGATGGAAGGTCAGTAATTCCAGCTTCCTTACGCTCTTCCGCTGTCATGATATAGATATTTTCTTCGATAGGAGCTGGTGCTTCGATTTTGTTTTCAATACCATGCAAACCAACTTCCAAAAGAACAGCCATAGCGATGTATGGGTTTGCCATTGGGTCCACTGAACGCAACTCAAGACGAGTTCCCATACCGCGTGAAGCTGGTACGCGCACAAGTGGCGAACGGTTACGACCAGCCCAAGCAATGTAAACAGGCGCTTCATAACCTGGAACCAAACGTTTGTATGAGTTAACTGTTGGGTTCATGATAGCAGTATAGTTGTAAGCATGCTTAATCAAACCACCAAGGAAATGGTAGGCCGTTTCAGACAACTGCATTCCTTTTGGATCATTTGGATCAAAGAAGGCATTGTTTCCTTCTGCATCAAACAAGGACATATTACAGTGCATACCTGATCCAGCAATACCAAATTTCGGTTTAGCCATAAAGGTTGCGTAAAGGCCATGTTTGCGAGCAATGGTTTTAACAACGAGTTTAAAGATTTGAATCTTGTCACAGGCACGGAGGACTTCATCATACTTGAAGTCAATTTCATGTTGTCCAACCGCAACCTCGTGGTGACTCGCTTCTACTTCAAATCCCATTTTGGTCAAGACATTCACAATTTCACGACGTGTATTGTCCGCAAGGTCAGTAGGCGCCAAATCAAAGTAGCCACCCTTGTCATTTACTTCAAGTGTTGGATCCCCATTTTCATCCAACTTAAATAGGAAGAATTCTGGTTCTGGACCAAGGTTGAAGGATTTGAATCCTACTTCTTCCATATGACTAAGTGCACGCTTCAGATTACCACGTGGGTCACCTGCAAAGGGTTCGCCTTCTGTTGTATAGACATCACAGATCAAACCTGCAACACTTCCATTTTCATCTCCCCAAGGGAAGACTGTCCATGTATCCAAGTCTGGGTACAAGTACATATCTGACTCATTGATACGTACAAAACCTTCAATAGAAGAGCCATCAAACATGGCTTTGTTTGACAAGACCTTATCTAACTGTTCATCTGTAGCAGGAATTTCGACGTTTTTCATGGTTCCCAGAATATCTGAAAACATGAGACGGATAAAGGTAACATTTTTTTCCTTGACTTCACGACGAATATCTGCAGCTGTGATTGGCATGGGTTTTCTCCTTAATATATATGACTACTTGCGATTGCCTAACCGCGACCAAAGGGTGACCGTACTGAAGCAAAGCGCCCTTGCTGGAGGAGTTCATTGTGGAGTGCACGACGCACTTCCGTCTGACTCACGGCTTTCTTGGACTTCGCCTCGCGTTCAGCATATTTTTTCTTAATCGCAGAAATATTATGACCTTCAGAGATATAATCTTTGATTTCAAGCAGACGATCCATGTCATTCAACGAATACATGCGACGGTTCCCTTCGTTTCGATCAGGTTTGATCAACTCTTGATCTTCATAATAACGAATCTGACGCGCCGAGAGATCGGTCAACTTCATAACACTGCCGATAGGAAAAACAGCCATATTTCGGCGAAATTCTCTTTCCTTCATTTACAATTTCCTTCTTCCTGTCTATTATAGTCTAAAAAAAGACATACGTCAATGAATAATGTCATAAAATGTAACATTATTTTCTTTTTTTCTCCCAAAAGAGTTTCAGTTGCTCAATATCATAATTAACAAGGATTGCGACAAAAACTCCCATAAATGTTTCAAATACGCGCGCAAACACGTACAAAAATGTTTCTCCGCTCGGTATTGATAGGGTAATAATCAACATAGCTGCTACACCACCGATAACTCCTGCCTTATTGTTCATGGCAACATTTGTCATAATGGTTAACATGGTGCAAATCGGAACAACTAGTAAGGTTACCCAAAAGGCTCCATGAAATAAAGTGTTTAAGAGGAAAAAGACAAGGGCGTAAAAACCGCCAATACTATTTCCTAAGATACGCGAAGTTCCAAAATGGACACTCTTATCAAAGCTCTCTCGTAAACTGAAGACCGCTGTCAACGCTCCAATTTGAAGCCCCTTCCAGCCAAAAAAACCAAAAATCAAGAGAACTATAAATACGGCAATCCCTGTTTTGAAGGTTCGCATACCAAGCTTGAACTGTGACTTATCAAATTTATATTTTTTAAAATAACTCATAATCTCAACTTTCTACTACCATTTTAACATAAATTAGTTGATTTTATGAGTGAAAATCAATAGGAAGCGTTTTTAATTTAGGGGTACAAAAAAGAGGAAACAGAGTTCCTCTTTTCTATTTAAATTCAGAGCTTACTTGCTTTCGTCTTCTTTACGTTTCAACTGACCAAGTCCTAAAACTCCCACTAAAGCTGCTAGACCAAGATATGGCATGTAGCTTGAATCATTTGTACCTGTTTGAGGTAGAGTAGGATTCCCTTTCGGATTTGGATTAGGAGTTGTTGGCTCCTCTGGTTTCTTAGGTTCCGGTGTTGTTGTGCGAACTGTGTTTGAAGCGTAAGCAACTTTATTCACAGTATTTACATAGGTATTTTCAAAGGTTCCGACAGCAATTCGTTTCATTTGAATGTAAGTCTCAGCTTGGAATGGAGAATCCAACTGAATCTCTTTCAGGAATTCTTCCTTGAAGCGAATGGTAATCATTCCCTTAACTTGATCATGTTCAACCTGTGTTTCAGCTGTTAAGTCTGTACCTGCCTTGATAACACGACCGTCTTTCAATCGGATATCAACCTTGGCAAGAACTTTATAGTTTCCAGTGTATTGATCACCTTTTTGGTCATAATCATCTACAAAACTATAGTCATTCAAGTCCTCAGAATGATTTTGTGGAATCAAACCTCCAATCAAACGATAATTGAAGTACTGGTTCAACGGAATGGTTTGACCATCGATATTGTCACTACTTGGATCCATACTGATTGTCACATCTTTTTTCGGTGTGATTTTCGGTACATTGTTGACAACTACTTCTGTAGCATAGCCATTTCCAAAATCAATTTGGTAGGCTTTATTTTCATACTTACCACCCGTTTGACCAAATTCAGGTTTAACTGTCATCGGATCTGTGATGAGCAATGATTTTCCTGCTGCTACATAGTTCTTGTAGAATTCGGCTGGATTATCAGCAGAGAAGAGTTGGAAAGCACCTTTAACAGTGATGTTGGCTTTCTTCAACAAGTCCTGAACTTTCTTAGGAGCAGCTTCTAAACTATCAAATTGTTGAACACTGATACCTGATACAAGGTTGCCCACTAGATCACGAATCTTAACCAATTCTGGTTGAAGGGTTAAGGCTTCTTCTGGATAATCATCCACATAGTAGAAACCATTTTGAATTGCTTCTTTAGAAGATTTATCTCCCTTGTATTGGTCCAAATCCCATGTGAGTTCATAGTAGTTCGTTGAACCAGCTAGAACTTCTTTGCCATCAATATTCACACCTTGCTTGTTCTTGTTAACTTTCAAAGGCTTGATGTAGTTGTTATTTGGATTGTCAGGATCATTTGGTTTACCTGGAGTCGTTACACGAACAATGTTTGACTTGACACCGTAGGCATCGTTGACTGTCAATGTAAAGTTATTTGTATAAGTCGCCCCATCATTCAAGACACGACCAACAACAGTTGGATATAGAGTCTCAAAGGATTTTGTCAAATCTGCATTGAAAGCAGCCAAGGTCTCCTCAGTAGCCTTAAAGGTTACAGTGTGACTAGCTTTGTCATAGCTTGTTTCAAAACCTTTGCTTGCAGCCTTGGTCGCTTCCAAATCAAACTGATAGCCCGTTGGAAGTGGATCTACCAATACAAACGAAGTTGTTTTTGGACGACCTGCAGTTAAAGCCTCTGTTTTCAGTTCAAACTTCACTACAGACTGCTTAGCTACTAGAGTACGATCAATATCTACTCCATCCTCATTCTTAATTTCTTTATTAATTTGAGGTTGCGCCAACAAGCTATTATAATGGAAGTGTACTGTCGGCACCGCTGGAGGAGTCGGTAGCTGTTTAGGAGTTGGTGCTAGCGGCGGAGTTGGCAATGGATCATAGTTTGGCTCTTCTGGTTTTGATGGCTCTGGTTGATCTGGAGTTTTTACCGGCGGAGTTGGCTCATTTTCATAGTTTGGTGCTACTGGAGCTGGTTCCAATGGTTTCTCTGTCTCATATGTTGGCTCTTCTGGTTTTGATGGCTCCGGTTGATCTGGAGTTTTTACCGGTGGAGTTGGCTCATTTTCGTAGTTTGGTGCTACTGGAGCTGGTTCCAATGGTTTCTCTGTCTCATATGTTGGCTCTTCTGGTTTTGATGGCTCCGGTTGATCTGGAGTTTTTACTGGTGGAGTTGGCTCATTTTCGTAGTTTGGTACTACTGGAGCTGGTTCCAGTGGTTTCTCTACTTCATAAGTTGGAGCTTGTGGTGCAGTTGGTTCTACTGGCGGAGTTGGTTTTTCCTTAGTAATTTTCGGAACGTTGACGGCACGAATCTTACCATTGAGTGAGTACCAGATGTTTGGTCTTTTACCTGTATCAACCGCCATAACTGGATCAGAAGGAACTACTAGGGTCGCAGAAATGGCACCAACAGTAACACGGTTAGTTGAACCAGACATGCTGATTGCTCCTGCACCATACCAAGAGTTTGGAGCATCTGATGAATCCCAACCTGAACCAGGTTGACCATTTGGATACATAGTCCAACGAGATCCACCTTGGTCTTTTTTAAAGTTCAAGGTTTCTGTGGCATAAATCTTTCCGTCTTTTTCTCCAACAGATGAACCGGAAATTTTAATAAAGTTACCAGTGTAATCCTTGGCCATCTCAATAGAATTATTTTCTCTATTTAGAGATGCTACTGAAAGAAGGGCATTGTCAAAATTAATTGGTTGGTCATTTTCATCATAGAAGGTAAATTCATTTTTAATGAAAATTGAAGTCCCTTTTTCAACATCACCAGTGTAAGCAGAAGCAAAGACACCCAAAGTTGGGTCACTAAAGATTCCCAACCAAACTTTTCCACTAGGATTTTTAAATTGAGAAGAAGGATCTACAGTATATTTGTAAACAATCTTGGAAATCTTTTTACCATTGTAGTATGAATTTTGAAGGTTGGTATAAGTTGCAGTTACGCTTTGCCCACGTTCTAGAAGAACAGAGCCCCATTTAACTTCTGTTTTATTCCCTACATTGGTGGTCCAGTCAGATTTGTCTCCAATATTACCATACAATTCCACCGAAGAAGCGGTAGCACCGTTTTCCAAGTTCTTGACATTTAGATTGTCTAACTGAAGATTTTTCTTGCCATATTGGACTGTGTCTTTCTTAAAAGCTTCATCAACTGCTGCTGCAGTGAGAAGTTTTCCTTCCGTTTTGAGATCAAGTTGAGCATTCGGTTCTAAATCGTAAACCAAGCTCTGAGCAGATGGCTTAGACAAGTAACCATCTTGATCTTTATTATTTTCAAGTTCTACAAGGGCCGCCTTAATTTTAGCCTGCTCATCTTTATAAGCCTGCAACTTAGCCGGATACTCAGCCAACTCTTTCTTATATTTGGCAAGATCAGCTTCATATTTAGCTAATTTTGCTTCATAGTCAGTTTTAGCCGCGGCATTCCGTTGCTTGATTTCTTCGTTTTCAGCTTGGAGCGCTGCATTTTTTGCCTTATTGTCTTCAACAGCCTTCTCATAAGCTGCTTTAGCATCAGCATTAGCTTTTTGAACGCGAGCTAATTCCGTCTGATAAGCCGCTAACTTAGTTTGGTAGTCTGTTTCGTTAGCTGCATTCGCTTGTTTGACTGCTGCCAAGTCTTTTTCGTATTGTGCTATTTTAGCCTCATAAGTTGCCTTGGCTGTTTCATTTCGTTGCTTAATCGCTTCATTTTCAGCTTGGATAGCATTGTTTTTAGCTGTGTTTTCTTCAACAGCTTTTTCATAGGCTACTTTTGCATCAGAATTAGCCTTTTGAACACGTGCCAATTCTGTTTGATAAGCTGCTAATTTAGCTTGATAATCAGCATCATTATCCTCTTTAGCTTTCTTAATAGCTGCAAGGTCTGCTTCATACTGCTTCATCGCTGCTTCATAATTCGCTTTTGCAGTTTCATTACGCTGTTTAATCGCTTCATTTTCAGCTTTAAGCGCTTCGTTTTTAGCTGTGTTTTCTTTTACTGCTTTATCATAAGCCTCTTTAGCTTCAGCATTCGCTTTTTGTACTCGAGCTAATTCTGTCTGGTAAGCTGAAAGTTTATTTTGATAATCCTGTTGACTATCTTCATTTGCTTTTTTGACAGTTGCTAAATCTTTTTGATATTGTGCTAGCTTAGCCTCATATTCTGCTTTAGCTGTTGCATTGGCAGTGTTGATTTTCTCAACTTCTTCTTGATGACTTTTTAGATCTTTTTGATACTTGTCATCCGCTGCTTTGTTTTCAGCATTGATTTTATCTGTTTCAGCCTGATGAGCTGCGACTTCTTTTTTATATGCTTCAGTTGTTGTCTTTACTTCTTCAGCCTGTTTAGCATAGTCGCTTTTAATCTCATCTTGCTTTTGAGCATTCTCTGTAGCAGTTGTGGCTGTTCCTTTGTCTTTTGTTTCATCTTGAACTACCTTAACTCCTGCAGATTTTGCATCAGCAACTGCTTTATCCAAATCAGCTGATGATACTTCTACTGGCAAAGCTGAGTCTTTAGAACCAGCCTTAGCTTGGCTTTCTTTGGCAACTTGACTCATTTCACCCTGAGCTTCAGGTAGATTTGTAGCTGGATTTCCTGTAGTAGCTACCTCAACCGTACTTGTACTAGTTGTCTCTGTAACTTCATCAGCAAATACTGCTTTGTCTGCAAAAGCAATCAAAGCAGTTCCTAAAACAGCACCACACAAAGTTTTCGCAACTTTACTTTTACGAAATCCATAGACTTCTTTTTTATTTTTCATTATAAGCCATTTCCTTATCTAAATTTAGTCATTACTCCTTATACTAGCACTTTACAAGGCAAGATGCAAATATTTACTCTTTTTTTTATTTATAGAAAAATTCCACCTATTTATAAATTAAATTAAAAAGAAGATGGTCACACCATCTTCTTTTAGTTAAACTATTTATTTTTCAGTCAAAGCTGCAAGTCCTGGCAATACTTTACCTTCAAGGAGTTCCATTGATGCTCCACCACCAGTAGAGATCCATGAGAACTTGTCTGCACGGCCAAGGTTGATGGCTGCAGCAGCTGAGTCACCACCACCGATGATTGATTTTACGCCAGGTTGTTTCACGATAGCGTCCATGACACCGATTGTACCAGCTTGGAAGTCTGGGTTTTCAAATACACCCATAGGTCCGTTCCATACAACTGTTTTGGCACCAGTCAAAGCTTCGTCAAATTTAGCGATAGATTTTGGACCGATATCAAGACCAAGGAAGCCTGGATCCACTGCTTCACCTTCAGTGTCTTTCACTTCAGTGTAG
>CAURRB010000009.1:0-45815 GCA_963527085.1 Streptococcus oralis | reverse complement strand
TTATTTTTCAACCTTGCTATAACGGCGTTGGTGGTCGACAATTTCAACCAAGGCATAGTCTTGATTTTCATAAGCTGTAAATTGGGCTGAACCAGATTCATCCAACTGCACCTCTTCGAAAAAGACTTTTTCATAGTCTGCAACAGACAATGCTGTACGTTGTTTGAGTTTGCTCAAGCGCTCCTTATCAAGGTAAGCCTCATAGCCTTCGACCAATTCACCACTAAAGAACTCTGAAACCGCTCCACTTCCGTAACTGTAGAGGGCAATTTTATCTCCAGCCTTCAAAGTCTCTGCATTTTCCAAAAGAGAGAGGAGGCCGAGAAAGAGGGAACCTGTGTAGATATTCCCAATCATCTGACTATAGAGAATGGACTTGTCAAAGTTCTCTTGCAAACTATCCTGTTTTTCTTTAGACAAAGTTTTGTCCATCATCTTGCGCAAGCCTTTTAAGGCCAACTTAGGATAAGGCAAGTGGAAGCAGATAGCCGCAAAGTCATCCATAGTCCAATCATAGCGTTTCTTGTATTCATCCCAAGTCGTTGTCAGGCAATCAAGATACTGTTGGGTCGAGTACATGCCGTTTACATAAGGAGTGCTTGAATAGTTCGGACGCCAGAAATCCATGATGTCGCGCGTTTGGGCAACATTATCATTGTTAAAGGCCATAATGCGCGGATTCTGGGTGATCAACATCGCCACACTTCCAGCACCCTGAGTTGGCTCACCAGGAGTTCCCACACCATACTTGGCAATATCACTGGCAATGACTAGGACTTTTGATTCTGGTGAATTCTCCACATGCAATTTAGCATAATGAAGGGCAGCTGTCGCTCCATAGCAGGCTTCTTTGATTTCAAAGCTCCGAGCGAAAGGCTGAATGCCTAACAAGCCATGAACAAAGACTGCCGCTGCCTTACTCTGGTCAATCCCTGACTCGGTCGCCACGATGACCATATCGATTTCTTCTTTTTCTTTGTCTGTTAAAATAGAGTTGCTTGCACTAGCAGCCAAGGTAACAATGTCCTCAGTCAGTGGCGCAATACTAATTTCATTTAACAAGAGGCCCTTGCTAAATTTTTCGGGGTCAACTCCCCTCGCTTCTGCTAAGTCTTGTAATTTCAAGACATATTGACTGGTCGCAAAACCAATCTTATCAATACCGATTGTCATATTTACCTCTGTTTTTTCATTCATTGTAAAAAATCGTTTCATTCTATTTTATCACAAATAGGGACAAAAGAGAGAAAAAAGACTTGATTCAACAAATCAAGTCTTTGCTTTGACAGCATTAGGAAGAGATTCCTTGTTGTTTTCGGATATAGTAATAAAGCTTTAGAATTACCGTTCCACTTGCCATTCCAATAGAAATAACGAGGGCTAACATAACCACCAAAGTCGCACTAGCAATAGCATGGCTGTAATCGCCAGTCACAAAGAAAGCTGTCGTTCGATAGGATAAATAACCTGGCACCAAGGGGGCAAGAATGGCCAAGACAAAGACCACCGCTGGTGTCTTATAGACAATACTCAAAATCTGGCTGATGCAAGAGCCAATTACTGCTGCGATAAAGGTCGCGACAATAACATTGGTTGGTTCTTTGAGGACGAGATAGAGGAGCCAAACGCCCATTCCCAAAACACCACCAGGTAGGAGCATGGAGCGTTGAACATTCAGTACGATTAGAAAGGTGATAATGGCGAGTAAACTCGCCACTGCTTGGAGCAAAATACTTGTTAGAGTCATCTTATGTCATCAAAACCAGGGCGACAGAGGTGCCAGCCCCTAAAGCGAGGGTAATGAGCAAAGATTCAAACATCTTGCTCATACCAGAGTTGATATGGTTGGTCATGATATCCCGTACCGCATTTGTCAGAGCAATCCCTGGAACAAAGGGCATGACCGCTCCTGCTATAATCAGGTCTGCCGTCGAAGGAAATCCTGTGTAGCGGGCCCAGAACTGGGCGATCAATCCGAAAACAAAGGCACCCGCAAAGGCTGTTACAAAAGGAATGCGGACAAACTTCTCTACATAGAGAGAGAAGGCAAAACCAAATAAGGTCGCAATAGCTGCGCCAAAAGCGTCATAGACATTGCCCCCAAACATAATCGAGAAGAAAGGGGCACTGAGGGTCGCTGCTACAGTTACTTGGAACTTGGTATAAGGAAGGGCTTGATTGCCGATTTCTTTCAGCTTTTTAAAGGCTGTCGAAAGATCAATCTGTCCGCCTACAAGTTCACGAGATACTTGGTTGACATCACAGACTTTTTCAATGTTATAAGAGGATGAGGTCACCCGTTTCATCCGAGAAATATTGGTATTTTCAATAGAAAAGAAAATAGCTGCGGGCATGGCAAGAACATTGCAATCCAATATTCCCTGCGAATGGGCAATACGGATCATGGTATCCTCGACCCGATGAATCTCTGAGCCACTTTTCAGGAGAATGGTTCCTGCTAGCATAATCACATCAATGACGGCATTCAACTCTCTCGATTCGTCCATTTTCTCCTCCTTTTTTCTACTCCCTATATTTTATCACAAAATCTTGTGAAAAAAAATCTTTGTCATGAAATCATGACAAAGATTCGTTTAATCTCGAGAACTTTCGTGAGATCCTTCATTATTGGATGAACTGCTAGAAGGAGTGTGCCCTTGTTGATTTCCTTGTTGGTTCCCCTGGTTTGGACTTGTAGGAGAACCCTGGTTCCCACGTTGGGCAGGATTAGAGGATGAAGTTGACGGTGGTGTTTTTGGTTTGTAGATGGAAAGTTTGATACGCGTACTTGCAAGATCAACCAGTTCTCCTGCTCTTGGCGTTTGACTTACAACAGTTCCTTCTGCCGTTCCTTCAGGAGCAGTCGATACTTCTACAACCTCAATATTTGCTTCCTTCACACCGACAATCTGAGTCAAGTTATTCTTTGTAAACTCGAGGCTTGAACCGATGTAGTTCGGCATGCTGACACTAGTCACCTTCTTAGCTACTGTTAAGGTAATCGTAGTAGCTTTTGAGAGATCATAAGTCGAACCCGAAGCAGGAGTCTGTCTAAGGATGGTTCCAGGTTCACTTTCGCTGGATTCTTCCTCTTCCATCTTGATTAGATTTTCAGGAACCTTCTTCTCCTTGAGTTCAGCTACAACTTCCGTATACTTACGTCCGACATAATTGCTCAATTGGAAGGATTGCTTCCCAGAAGAAACGATCAAATTAACCTTGGTTCCTTCTTTTCGACCACTACCAGCTTCTGGATCCGTTCGAATAACACGTCCTTGCGCTACTGTATCGCTGGCCTCTGACTTTTCTTCACCGGCTTCAAACTTGGATTTTTTGAGTGCTTCTTTGGCCTCTGCAACAGTTTGTCCAGCCACATCAGGAATGGGAATCGTTGCAGGTGTTCTAGACAAAATCCAGATTAAAGAGGCTGCAACCAATAGAAGACTGGCCAAAAGAATCATATAGCGAGCCTTAAACTTCCGTTTCTTAGCTGGCTTTGGCGCTGGAGCCGGCTCTGCCACTGGTTGAGTTGGTTTCTTTGGCTGAGGGCGTTCTTCCTGCGCCGGAGCTTTAGGAATCGATGTCAGTGTACTTTGTGGAACTTTAGGTAAAGTCTTAGTGTCTGCCTTACTCGCATCGTCAAAGACCAGTTTCGGTTCATTCCGACGATTATAAGACAAGCTAGTTGACAAGTCCACATACATTTCTGAAACAGACTGATAACGGTCTGACAGCTTCTTAGCAGTCGCCTTGATGACAACATTTTCTAAAGCCTGAGGGACAGATGGGTTTTCAGCTATGACGGACGGAAGTGGCTTCTGGAAATGCTGGAGGGCAATCGTAACCGCGCTATCCCCATCATAAGGGATATGTCCCGTCAGCATTTCATAGAAGATAATCCCCATTGCATAGATATCACTCTGGAAGGTCGCTTTAGATCCACGTGCTTGCTCAGGTGACAAATAATGAACAGAGCCTAACATTGAGTTGGTCTGGGTCAGACTGGTTTCCGCAAAGGCTACGGCAATCCCAAAGTCCGTGACCTTAGCTGTGCCGTCAGGTGTCAAGAGGATATTTTGAGGTTTCAAATCTCGGTGAACGATTCCTCGAGTATGGGCTAAACGCATGGCCAAGAGGATTTGCCCCATGATCCGAACTGCTTCTTCGTTTGAAAGAGGATAGTGTTCTTTGATATAACGCTTGAGGTCAAGGCCTGCTACGTATTCCATAGCTAGGTACTGTTGACCGTCTTCCTCACCAATATCTGTTATCCGAACGATATGAGGATGGTCCAGATCCGCCATGGCTCTCGCTTCACGTTGGAAACGTGCCACAGCAATCGGGTCCGTCTGGTAGTTGGTCCTCAGGACCTTCACTGCCACTTCTTCCCCGTCTAGGATCAAATCCTTGGCCAAGTAAACATCTGCCATGCCTCCTCGACCAATCTGCTTGACAATCCGATACCGCCCGGCAAAAATCTTGCCGATTTGGATCATTCTGCTGCCTCCTCGTTCATGTAAACAAGGGCAACCGTAATGTTGTCTAAACCTCCTGCATTGTTAGCGAAGCGAATAAGGGTTGCCGCCTTGTCTGCTAGGGAAATATCACTGGTTACGATATCATAAATCTCGCTTGCCGAAATCATATTGGTCAAGCCGTCACTATTGAGCAAGAGATAATCTCCTGACTCCAGTGTAATCATCCCAAAATCTGGCTGGATTTCATCTTTTTGCCCGATGGACTGGGTAATGATATTCTTTTGAGGGTGAGTTTCTGCTTCTTCTGGAGTCAATTGACCAGCCTTGAGCAATTCATTGACCAAAGAATGGTCACTGGTCAACTGGTGGTATTCTTCTCCACGAATCAAACCGATACGAGAATCTCCAATGTGAGCATAGATGGCTTGGTTGTCAATAAAAGCAACAGCTTCTAGCGTTGTTCCCATGCCTCTGTATGCTTCGTCCTGACCTAGTTGGTGAATTTTTTGATTTTCAATCTCCAGGTAGTGGGCAAACCACTCACGAACTTCATTGACTGAGTCAATTTGGGTATCCACCCAAGCCACACCAAGGTCTGTTACCGCCATCTCACTAGCGATATTTCCTGCACGGTGGCCTCCCATCCCGTCAGCCAAGATGATCATAGTGCGTCCTGCTCGGTTGACAAAGTGATTGACATAGTCCTGATTATTTGTCCGTTTCTGACCAACATCTGTTAATAATGCTATTTCCATTGTGTCAGTTCCTTCCTATTCTGATATCTTGCGAAATTGGCTAATAAAGAATCCATCACTTCCATACAATTCAGGAGTAATCAGGATGCAGCCATCTTTCAGGATATCTTTACATTCGTGTTCTAGTTTAACCTGCTCGAACTCGGGATGACTTTCTAAAAACGCCTCAACGACTTGAAAGTTCTCCTCAGAGACAATAGTACAGGTACTATACGTTATTATACCACCTTTTCGTAGTGTTTGACAAACACTACCTAATATTTCCAGCTGAATTTCCTGTAAGGAGGTGAAATCTGCCGTTTCTTTATTGTATTTGATGTCTGGTTTGCGGCGCAAGAGGCCGATTCCAGAACAAGGGGCATCTACCAAAATCTTATCAAAAGAGTCCCGACCGAAAAACTCATGCACTTTTTTGGCATCCAATTTTTGCGTTTGCACTCGATCTGCCACACCTAAACGCTCCGCATTTTCTTGGATCAAGTCCAACTTGTGATCATACAAGTCCAGAGCAGTAACCTGACCTGCCGTGAGGTAAGAAGCCATATGGGCTGTTTTCCCACCCGGAGCGGCACAGGCATCTAGGACCTGTTCATCACCTTGTAGATCAAGAGTCGGAGCAACCAGTTGACTGGACTCGTCTTGGATGGTAATGGCCCCTTCTGCGAACAAATCATGGCCTGCAAAGTGGCCTTGCTCCTTGACCAGACCAGTGGAAGCCAAAGGAGAATCAGTCGCCTCTAACAAAGCTTTGATTTCCTCTTTTCGACTCAAGTCAGTCACTCGGATGCTAGCTTTGTTGCGCATTAAGAGGCTTTCAAAAATGGCTTGTGCTCGCTCTTTACCGTATTCTTCCTTGAGCTTAGATACTAGCCAAACTGGGAGAGAATAGGCAATGGAATCACGCTTGTTTTTGCGTTTGATGCTGTCAACATCTGGCCAGCCTTCTCGCAAAATACGACGAAGGACTGCGTTGACTAATTTTTCACTGCCTTTTTTACGGGCTTTGGCTAGCTCTACCGCTTCATTGACTACAGCGTGATTAGGAATTTTATCCAGATACCGAAGTTGGTAGGCGCTCAGAAGGAGCAGGATATAGAGCCAGTTATCTAGCTTATCTCGGTCTTCGATAAAGTGAGACAGGTACCATTCCAAAGTGAGTTTGCGGGCTACCGTTCCGTAGACAATCTCTGTCACTAACCCCTTGTCTGGGGCAGAGAGATGACTGCCCTTGAGGTGTTTATTTAAGGCGATATTCGAATATGCTTGGTTGACAAAAACATCCTCTAATACTGCTAGAGCTAGATTTCTAGCCGTTTCTACTTTAGTCACCAAATCGTTCTCCTACAGTCAATGTCCGTCCAACTCCGTTGAGGAAGGAAGAAATGTCCATCTTAGGCTTGCCTGCTGGCTGCACTTGCTTGAGAGATAGGGCACCTTCTGCCGTTGCGACGATCAATTCCTTCTTGCTAATAGACAGAATCTCACCTGGATTTCCCTGACCTTCTACTGGTAGAGCTTCATAAATTTTAAAGCGGTCTCCCTTGAGAAAAGTGTGGGCAACAGGCCATGGATTCATGCCACGGATTTGGTTGAAGAGTTGACAGTTAGTCTTATTCCAGTTCAACTTTTCTTCCTCTGGTTTGATATTTGGCGAGAAAGTGACCTGGCTTGGGTCTTGCGGTTCTGGCTGAATTTCGCCAGCAATATAAGCAGGAAGAGTATCCAAAAGCAAGTCACGACCTACAATCGCTAATTTCTCAAACAAGGTGCCTACATTGTCCTCATCAGTGATAGGAATACTGCGACGAGAAATCATATCTCCTGCATCCATTTCCTTAACCATCTCCATAATGGTCACACCAGCTTCCTCATCCCCTTGAATCAAGGCATAATGAATGGGTGCACCACCACGGTGCTTTGGAAGGAGGGAAGCGTGAACATTGACCGCAAAATCCATGCTATCAAGGAGTTTACTTGGGAGAAACTGTCCAAAAGCAGCAGTGATAATTCCATCTGCTCCTAGCTTCATAATGGCTTCCATCTCTGGACTTCCAGATAATTTTTCAGGCTGGTAGATAGGGAGACCCGCTTCTTTGGCAGCCTGCTTGACTGGGGTTTCTTGGATTACTTTTTTACGGCCAACAGCGCGGTCTGGCTGGGTCACAACAGCTAGAATCTCGTAACGATCATCTGATAACAAACCCTTCAAAACTGTCGCTGAAAATTCAGGTGTCCCCATAAAGATTAGTTTTGTCATTTCTTCTCCTTCTTATAAAAATTGCTGCGGTTCGTGGTCAATGCTGAGACGAAGCTCGCTATTTTCCCGTTCTTGAGTCAAGGTCAAAACCTGGTTGAGAGTCGGTCCCAGCTCATCTTCTAAACGGTATTTAATTAAAATCTGGTAATGATAAAGGTTGTGGGTACGGGCGATGGGTTTAGGCGTCGGTCCAAGGATTTTACTAGTTTCCGATAAACCTGAACGTAAAATTCCCATGACTTCATAGGCACGTTTGACAACCTCTTCTTCTTTCTTGTGAGAGAGGGTAATCCCAATGGTGAAATAATAAGGTGGGTAGCCAAGTTGGCGTCTGATACTCATTTCATAAGCGTAAAAATCTTCATAGTCCTGATCTTTGGCAAAACGAATGGCATAGTGCTCAGGATTGTATGACTGAATCAAGACCTGCCCAGCTTTTTCCGCACGACCTGCACGACCAGCCACCTGAGTTAAGAGCTGGAAGGTTCTCTCGGAAGAACGGAAATCAGGTAAGTTTAGGGCCGTGTCCGCATTAAGCACACCAACCAAAGTCACATTTGGAAAATCCAAGCCCTTGGCAATCATCTGAGTTCCCAGCAAGATATCTGCTTCACCTTGGCCAAACTGGTCAAGAAGAGCTTGGTGACTGCCTTTCTTGCGGGTCGTATCCACATCCATCCGCAGAATGCGTGCCTGAGGAAAGAGCTCTGCTAGCTCATCGTAGGCTTTCTGAGTCCCCGTCCCGTAGTAACGAATACTGCGACTCTGACAGTTGGGACAGACATGAGGAATTCCCTTAAAAAAGCCACAGTAATGGCATTTCATGGTCTTGGTATCCATATGCAGGGTGAGAGAAATGTCACAGTTGGGACAAGTATCCACCGTCCCACACTCCCGACACATAACAAAGCTAGAATAACCCCGACGGTTGAGCATGAGGACTACCTGCTCTTTTTTATCCAAGCGGTCTTGGATGGCTTCTAGCAAAGGGGGCGTAAAGTTTGATGTCTCATTCTGCCCGATATAGTCTCGAAAATCAATCACTTGAACCTCAGGAATAGTGGCTAAAGGATTAGCTCGTTGGGTCAGACGTAAGTGTTGATAGACTCCTTTTCCAGCCCGCGCACGGCTTTCTAAGCTCGGTGTCGCTGAGCCAAGGACTAGGGCTGCTTGATTGTACTGGGCCCGTAGAATGGCGACCTCTCTGGCATGATAACGGGGATTGCTGTCTTGTTTGTAGCTGGCTTCGTGTTCTTCATCGATAATCATGACACCCAGATTTTTCAGTGGAGCAAAGATAGCTGATCGAGCGCCAACAACAACTTGGGCATCGCCACGCTCAACCTTGCGCCACTCGTCGTACTTTTCACCATTGGACAGGCCTGAGTGGAGAATGGCCACTTTCTCACCAAATCGGGCAATAAAACGTTCCGTCATCTGTGGCGTCAGGGAAATCTCAGGTACCAGTAAAATAGCTGTTTTACCCTTGTCCAAGGCTCCTTGGATAATCTGCAAATAAACCTCTGTCTTCCCACTTCCTGTAATTCCTTGAAGGAGGAAAGGAGGCTGTTGACTGCCAATAGCACTGACAACGGCATTACGCGCCTGTCTTTGTTCTGGATTCAATTCCAAAGGTTGGCTCGCTTCAATGCCTTCAAAATAAGCGGCTGAGCGTTGCACTTCCTTTTGGACTAAGGTTAGAGCTCCTTGCTCCACAAAGAAGTTGACTTGATCGCGTGAGTAGGACTCTAATAAACTAGCCAGAGGAGCACTCTCAGGATGAGACAGCAAATAGTCTCTCAGCTCTGCCTTTTTCTTAGCACGCGCAGAAATCTCAATCTGCTCTAGCTGAGTAGAATCAACCTCATACCAAGACTGGGTCTTGACCTTCTTTTGATCGACTGCCTGGTATTCTAAGCGGAGTAGCCCTTTTCTGGTCAAGCGCATCATTTCTGCCTGCTTGGCTAAATCTAGAGAAGAAAAGGCTAGCGAATCTTCTGAACCAAACAGACGCTCTCGGTCTGTCTGACTCAGACCTTCCAGAGGATAGAGAATTTTATCATAACTGGAGTTTAAAAATCCTGGAAGCATGGCTTTTAGAATGGAGATTTTATAAGAAAAAACGGACTTGCGTAACTCCTCAGCCAGCCAGAGTTGCTCCTGAGTCAAGACAGGAGAAAAATCTAGCACTTCTGCAATCTCCTTCAAGTCCTGATCAGCCACCTCTTCATCCAACTGGGACTCCAGGCCAAGCACAATCCCTTGGATCAAACGATTACCTTTGCCAAAAGGGACATGGACCCGCATACCGACTTCCAACATCTCTACAAATTCCTCTGGGACCTTGTAGCTGTATGGCTGGTCCGTCTGCATCAGGGGAACATCCACGATAATCTTTGCGATAGCCATTCTCTCACCTCCTTCTTGTCAGTACATTCTTGCAATAGAAAAAATAAGATTGAGTCCCCCCAACCTTAAATTTTTTCACCATCTTCTTTTTCTTTAGCGATTTGCTCTTTGATTTTCTTTTCTTCTTCTTCTTTGCGGCGTTTTTCTTCTTCGATACGGAGACGAACTGCTTCACGTTTTCCTTCTGGATCTGGGTGAATGGTTACATTTCCAGACTCGATTTCTTCCAAAGCACGAAGAGTTGATTTTTCAGACTTAAACTCTTGAGTTGCTGGCGCACCTGCTTCTAGTTCGTGGGCACGCTTTGCTTCCAAGATTACGAGTGAATATTTTGATGGTACCTTGTCTAGCAAGGTATCGATAGAGGGTTTTAACATCATTTGCTTGTACCTGTTTCCTATAGTTTATCGAGTAGTTGGAGATTTTGGCAACATCTCCTGGTAGTGACCAATGACACGGTCCACACGGAAGTGTTCTGCTTCGATCACACGCTTGACACGTTCAGCAGCGAGGGGCACCTGATCGTTGACAATGGCATAATCATACTCACGCATGAGAGCAATTTCTTCCTTGGCTTTTTCGATTCGTTGGGCAATCACTTCTGCGCTATCTGTTCCACGACCTACCAAACGATCTTGCAATTCATCCAAATCTGGTGGCGTTAGAAAGATAAAGACAGCATCTGGAACCTTTTTCTTAACCTGAAGAGCTCCCTGCACTTCAATCTCAAGAAAGACATCGATTCCCTTGTCTAGGGTTTCGTTGACATAGGTCAGAGGAGTTCCATAGTAGTTACCGACATATTCTGCATATTCCAACATCTGACCTTGACGGATCAGCTCTTCAAACTCTTCACGAGTACGGAAGAAATAGTCCACTCCGTCCACTTCACCAGGACGTTGCGCACGCGTCGTCATCGATACAGAGTATTGAAATTGATTCTCAGAACTCTCAAAAATCTCTCTTCTAACCGTTCCTTTCCCAACTCCTGAAGGACCAGAAAAAACGATTAGCAAGCCTCGGTCTGCCATTATGTCTCCTTTAGTTAGTCTGTGAAATAAAGTGAAATTTCTCTCGGATAGTGATGATAGCGTCAGTTATCCTTCTACAGTCTTTCTATCTAGTGTAACAAAAAAGCAGTAATATTTCAACTGCTCTTTCTTATTTATTTAGCATAATCTACTGCACGAAGTTCGCGAATCACGGTTACCTTGATATTTCCTGGGTAATCGAGATTGTTTTCAATTTTCTCACGAACTTTGTGAGCCAAGATTGTGACTTTGTCGTCCTTGATTTGTCCTGGATTAACCATGATACGGATTTCACGTCCTGCTTGAAGAGCAAAGCTATTTTGCACTCCTTCAAAGCCATTGGCGATTTCTTCCAAATCATGGAGACGCTTGATGTAGCTTTCAAGAGATTCACTACGAGCACCTGGACGCGCTGCACTCAAGGCATCTGCTGCAGCAACGATCACTGCAATGACGCTTTCGGCTTCGACATCACCGTGGTGGCTAGCAATGGTATTCACCACAACTGGGTGTTCCTTGTACTTACGAGCCAACTCCGTACCAATCTCAACGTGGCTACCTTCAACCTCGCGGTCAATAGCTTTCCCGATGTCGTGAAGGAATCCAGCACGACGGGCAAGAGCTGCATTTTCACCAAGTTCACTCGCGATGATACCAGATAACTTAGCAACCTCAATCGAATGACGCAAGACATTTTGTCCATATGAAGTACGGAACTGCAAGCGTCCCATGATCTTCATCAAGTCTGGATGGAGGTTTGGCGCACCAATCTCATAGGCAGCAGCCTCACCGTATTCACGGATCTTATTGTCAATCTCTTGACGGTTTTTCTCCACCAACTCCTCGATACGAGCTGGGTGGATGCGGCCATCCTTGAGCAACATTTCCATGGTCATACGAGCAATTTCACGACGAATCGGATCAAATCCTGACAAGGTTACCACTTCTGGTGTATCGTCGATAATCACATCAACCCCTGTCAAACTTTCAAAGGTACGAATATTTCGACCTTCACGACCGATAATGCGCCCCTTCATGGTATCATCTGGTAGGTGAACTGTTGAGTTTGTTGACTCTGCTACATAGTCACCAGCGATACGCTGCATAGCCTGAACCAAGATATCTTTCGCAATCTTGTCTGAACGTTCCTTCACCTCTTGCTCAGCCTCACGAATGCGGCTAGCAATTTCCTTGGTCAAGTTTTCCTCTGTCTGAGCCAAGATAATATCTCGAGCCTCAGTTTGGGAAAGCGAACCGATACGTTCAAGTTCAGCTTCTTTTTGTCTTTCGACTTCCTCTAATTGCTCTTCACGTGCATCAAGGTTTTTTGCTCTATCAGAAATACTTTGTTCTTTTTGTTCAAGTGTTTTTTCTTTGTTCGTCAAATTGTCGTCTTTGCGGTCAAGGCTCGCAGCTCTCTCCGTCAAACGACTTTCAATTTGCTTGAGCTCCTGACGTTCTGACTTAAATTCAGCGTCCACTTCTTCACGGTATTTTCTGGCTTCCTCTTTGGCCTCCAATAGTGCTTCTTTTTTAAGAGACTTGCTTTCGCTCTTGGCTTCATTTAGCAATAAATCCGCTTCGCGCTCAGCTTGTCCTCGTAAATTAGTTGCTTCTTGTTCAGCATTTAGAAGCATCAACTCTGCAGCCTCTTGAGATGATTTCATCTTAGCTGAGATGCTGACATATCCAATGACTAAACCAATGATGACGGCAAAAACAGCAATCGCAAGTGTCATGATTTCCATGTTTTTACCTCATTAAATTTGTTTATCGAATGACATACATTCCTTAATATTCTATCATAAAAAACCGATTTTCACAAACCTAATTTAAATAGTTTCTATATCTTTTTCGAGGATTTTTTTCGAAAAATTCTTTTGCTTTTTTATATTCTAGTTTTTCGCAACGATATCCTTTGGAAATTTCAAATTCAAGATCGATATTTTGGTTATATTCATATCCCAAGGTTCTTAACTCTTCTATCTCCGAACCTTTTTTCCACAAAAAATATAACAATCTTTTAAAATATCGCATCTTTCTTTTAATATTTTTAATAACATTTTCCGAGTAAGTACTAGAATATTTCTCTTTTAGAATCACTTTATCAATCTTATACTGATAAAGCTCACTCTCCAAGATATTATACAGATATTCCATATCTAAATTTATTGGTTTATCCTCAAAATATTTCACAAGTGACATAAGTACACTCTCTGTTTCCTCGCGACCATTCATCCAATTGATGATGTAGTCTGCTTTCTTATTATCAGTTATATTTGAAAGTTCTTCTAATGACTTCTGGAACTCTCTTAAACTTGGTTTTTTAACTTTTGAATTATTATTTTTATCTTCTACAACTCTCTCATCTATATCTACATAATAAATTTTATAAATCAGTGATAAAATTTTTCCAAGGTCATCATCTCTCAATTTACTCTTTTTCAAGATGTTATCTATAACTTCTTCTGTAGATGCCATTCGATTTTGGTTCAGCTTAAATTTACTATCAATGAGATTTTTCTTTGTTGATTTTATTTCCTCACTATTTAAAATTACAATAATTTTAAACCTTTTATTCTCAGAAAGATAGTCAATATAACCCAATAAATCATTGTAATCTGAAGGGCTATCTGATGTTTCTGCATATGAAACCCGTTCAAAATCATCAAAAATAATGATAGAATCTCGCTTCATCAAATCCGTTCCAACTGTTTTAAAGAACCATTTAAAAACTCCTCCAACAAGTGGAATAAAGTCCAAATTTCCGAGTATGGATTGTTTTTCTATTTCATTGATCAATATTTTCTCGGCTTGCTCTCTTGTTTTTATCCCAAAGCAGGAAATATAGTAGATTTCTTTCTTTTTGTAAATTTGATTTTCAAAAAACGTCTTTATAAAAAATGTTTTCCCACTCCCCCAAGAACCATCCAGCCAGAAAACATTATGAATAGAGTCTGAACTATTTAAAAACTCCACCAGATGTGCTTGATAAGGATAGCCCTCCAAGTCATATTCTGGAAATAGATCTGGGTTTAGTTTCTTATAACTAACTTTTTTAAAAATTATGTCTAAAAACCAGAATAGTATTGTTGGTATAGTCAGTGCTAACAATATTATTACACGATTCTCATATAACATTGAAATAATATTTTTTAAAAAATTATAATTAGATACAAATTTATAAATAGGTAAAGCAAAGCGTTTAAATTGTTCAATCTCAAGTGCAAGATACAGTACCCATATACTAGCTATAAATATTTTGTACCACTCAACGACTCTAACATTACTACTCCATGATGGTCTTTTCAATAAATATTTCAATGGTTTGAAATTCAGAATAAAATTAAGAATCCTCATCATTATATTTTTCATATATACCCCTTTTAATCTATATTATCATGATTATACCACAAAATAAGAGTTATAAAGCGGATTAAAGGGACAAGAATCTAGTTATTATACTAAAATTTTTCACTGATTTCTTAACTTAAGAAATCTGTCATTTTCCAAAAAATTTTATCTTCAATCTGCTAGCTAAAATTTCTAAAATAAAAAAGCCTACCTCCCAGTAGACTTAGTAATGATCTTTGAAGGACAAGAAAGCCACGCTATCCCCATCTATCATATAAATCAAGCGATTTTCTGCATCAACGCGCCGCGACCAAGCTCCTTGATAATCATACTTGAGCGGTTCTGGTTTCCCCATTCCTACAAAAGGATCGCGTTGAATATCCTTGATTAATTTATTGATTCTCTTTAATGTCTTCTTATCTTGGTTTTGCCAATAGCAATAATCCGCCCAGGCATCTTCTGTAAATTTGAGCAGCATTTCTCACTCCTCAATCACATGTACCTGAGTGCCTCCAGCACGAACTTGAGCCATTCCTCGCAAGACCTTGTCAGAAAGTTCCTTATTTTGAGCGATTCTCAGGGTTTCCTGAATACTATCCCACTCGCTCTTTGAAAGGACTACAATATCCTCATCTGGATTTTTATTGACCACTGTTAAAGGCTCAAATTCATCGTTTACCTTTTTCATGTAGTCCTTTAAATGATTTCGGAATGTTGAGTAAAGAACTGCTTCCATAACCATACCTCGTTTTACCTCTTTTCCACTATTATACACAAAAAGAAAGAAATTGTCAGGAACTTGTACAAGATTTTTCTTTTCTATCTACTTATTCGAAAATCTTCTAAAAAAGCCTACCTTTCAGTAGACTTAGTTTGATTCTATTCTAATGGGCACTCTGCCGAAATTCTGCTCTGCGATGCTTGGGTGTCCTAGTTGGTAAATCTGGTCTGCCTTTTGAGTCATAGCATCCCAAGGTTCTTTGCCAATTCGACTGACTAGATGGACCTGCCCTTTCAGAGACTTGAGGTGTTGTCTGCCTTTTTCAGTAAAGCCAAGGACATGGATGGCTTCTGGCAAGTCGCTTTCTCTGGCCTGCACCAAAATATAGGTCAAGAGGCGTCTGACACGCGCCTTGGTGTAGCGTTTGGTCGCAACTGCCTCGACCAATTCGTCAACAGACTGGGCTGTTTTGATAGCTTCCTTGATACGCACAGCCATTTCTTGATTGACCTGATAGATGGTCGTTAGGTCTGGATTTGACAAGATTTGATAGCAGAGCAAGGGAAAATAGTCATCCCAGCTCACCTTACTGGTCTGCTCAAAGAGGGCAACCGAAGGCATAAAGCGTTCTAAGAAATCTTTGTCAGATTGGTGCTGACGGAGAGCTGTTGCCGAGGCAAAGTCCACATCCTTGTCCACAGAATGATAGCCAGCCCCCTGACGCTGAATCGGCTTAAGCTTGATGTTTCGTCCTGCAACCGCCTTGGCATAGGCCAAAGCTAGAACATGATTGGGGGTATGGCCTGAAAAATCAAGACCTGCAAATTCCTTCCACATGGCTTGGGTTTTCTGGGGATAGGAGAGGGAATCAGACAGATTTTCCACAAATTTCTCCATCTTAGCACCTTGCTCTGTGTATAAGTCAGAAATTTTTTGATAATCCAGAACTTCCTCTGTCCCAAAAGCTAGGGTATCAATGCCCAAGCGAGCCAAGATATCCACAGCTCCTTGACCGAAGAAATCTGCCGCCTGAATACTGACTAAAAAGGGCAATTCTACTACCAAGTCTGCTCCATTTTCCAGCGCCATCTGAGCCCGTGTCCACTTGTCCACAATAGCAGGCTCTCCACGCTGCATGAAACTCCCAGACATGGCAACGATTTTCAGTCCCTCCGCCTGCTCAAGCAGGTATTTGTGGCCATTATGGAAAGGATTGAACTCCGCGATAATACCTGTGATGGTCATGATGTTCTCCTACTTCTGCGCCACAAAAAACCAACGGGTAGTGGTTTCTGTTGGTTCCTTGTCCTCAAAGTCCGCAAAGAGTTTGAAGGACTTGAAACCAGCCTGTTCCAGCAAAATATCATAGGTCAAGACTTCGTATGTTCGCTCCTCATGCACTTCATCGTGGCGACTAAAGGAACCGTCAGCCTCCTTGATAAAGAAGGTCAACTCATGCACGATGGAGTGAGGAGCTTCGTCCTCATAGGTGTCCCAAAGCATGGCAAAATCTTCCGCATTTTCATGGTAAGAATAGCCTGGAAAAACCTCATCCGTCTGGTAGGTCGAATGCACATCAAAGATAAAGACTCCATCTTCATTGAGGGCATTATACACTTCCTTAAAGACATCCCCTACTTCCACCTCATCCTGCATGTAACAGATTGAGTCCGAATAACAAGTGACAAAATCATATTTCCCTGCCTTGGACAAATCCAGCATATTGCCCTCTATAAAATCAATCTTTTGCTTGGCTGAAGTCGCTCTCTTCTCAGCAATCTTCAGCATATCCGCGCTCAAGTCAAGTCCTGTCACATCAAAGCTAGCCTGAGAAAAGCGGACAGACTGGATACCCGTCCCACAAGCCAATTCCAAAAGCGTCTTTCTCTCCTTGGTCTTAGGCAAATGACGCAGAGAAAAATCCGTCCATTTATCGTATAAACTATCATCCATCACAGCATCGTAAACAGCCGCAAAGGTTTCATAAGTTGCCATAATCATGATACCAAGTCCGCCCGTAATCGGAATGAAAATTAGGAGCTTGACGATGGAGCCGAGCTCCAAGGAAGGCTATCTATTTTCCGACGATTACAGGACGGGTTCAAATCCTTTCTAAGATACAAAGAGCGTTAAAAGCTAAGAGAAAATAGGAATCTTACCGACGTAGCGTCAGATACAAGGGAAGTTACTCTTTTTCTCACTGCTTTTAGCTCGTGTTCAGTTTCAACATCAACCAAACACCACACTCTTACCTTTCTATCACTTTCCTTTTAAAATAAGCAAATAAACCCAGTTGACTGCAACTGAGTTCGATTGAAGACAAAGTCTTTTTAAGACTTTCCTTAGGTGATTTCGGACATCTGCGACCTTCTTCGAAGTTCCAAGACTTAGTTTTGAGCCCTTCGTTTTTCATCTCTAAACTCAGGCTAAAACAGTTCCCCGAACTGTTTTACTCTCAAAACTCCTGAGTTCTTGAAACATTAATATTTCAAGAACTTTTATCACAACGGAAAGTCTTGGCAATCTCTCACTTCCTACTCAAAATAAGAACAATCTCAATACATTGTCGAATTTCAAAGCAATTCCCATCCGAAGTTCCAGTCATCTTCTACGCTAGAGTTTCAGATAAATCTACTGACTCTGCCTCATGCCATAGTTTTTCTAGGTTATAGTGGGCACGCATTTCTTCTGAGAAGATATGCACAACGACACCACCGAGGTCTAGTAGGACCCAGCCTCCAGCTGCATCGCCTTCGACATGACTGCCTTTAACACCAACTTCGGCTACTTTTTCACGGATATTTTCAGCGATTGCGTCCAACTGACGGCTATTCATCGAGCTAGTGATAACAAAGTAGTCTGTCACACTGGTCAAATCTTGTACATCAAGTGCAAGGATATCCTCCGCACGTTTCTCATCAGCCGCTTTCACGACTAGTTCTAGTAATTCTTTTTCGTTCATTTAGTCCTCTTTCAAATAGTGCACAAAGGCGTTATAGGTTTCCAGGGTTTGGGGATAGATGGGAAATCCCTGATGAGCCAAATGCTCCACAGTTCGTGCCGTTTCATAGGCCACAGCTTTATTGAGCGATAGCTCAGCAATTTCACGCGCCACATCCACACCTGGAAAGGCACGATTGTGCTCAATGTAGTCTGCGACGTAGATAACCTTGTCCAGGTCTGTCATCTGGTCAGCCCCGACTGTATGAATTTCAATGGCTCGCAGGATTTCTGAATCATGCAAATCCAAATCTTCCTGAATCTTGTAGATACCAACCATGCCATGCCAGACATTATTGCCCCAGTTTTTGAGGTCAGGGTCTAGCTGATAACGGTCAATCAAGTCTAGAAATTCCTGATCTGACAACTTTTTAGCATAGTCATGAAGAAGGCCTGCTAGACCAGCTTTCTCAACATCGACTCCAAATCTCTCCGCTAACTCTATAGCTGCACGCTCCACCCCCAAACAATGGGTTAAACGTTTTTCAGGTAGAAGCTCTGCCATTCTTTCCAACAAAACCTCTCGGGAACAGTTGATATAGTCTTGGTATGCCATCAGTAAAGCCCCTCCTTCTCGATGTAGTCTAGCACTGGCTGAGGTAGGAGAAAGTTGGGTTTCCGACCTTGGGCAATGAAATCACGCACCATGCTGGATGAGATATCCATGAGCGGTACATCCACCCAGATAACTGGATAGGAAGTCCCTGCCTTGTAGCGTGGGCGCTGAACCCCCACAAACTGAACCATGTCGACCAGCTCATCAATTCGGTACCACTTAGGCAGATAGTCCACCATATCAGCCCCGATAATGAAGTAATAATCCGTATCTGGATGTTGCTCTGTCAAAATCTTCATAGTGTCGTAGGTGTAAGAAACGCCCTTGCGCTCCAGCTCAATAGTTTCAATGGCTAAGCCTTCAATCCCCTCAATCGCCAATTCAAGCATCTTGAGCCGATGGTGCTCGGGGATGGTTTCCTTTTTATCCACATGAGGTGGTTGGTATTCGGGCATAAGCAGGACCTGGTCCAGTCCTAACTGTTGTCGTACTTGGTCCGCCACAACAAGATGGGCATTGTGAACAGGGTTAAAATTTCCCCCTAAAATCCCGACTTGTTTGCGTTTTTTCTCCTTGATTTCTGGCTCCAACTCTACCTTGGTAAAGGGAGTCAATAATTCGATTGCCATAGGCTAGTCTCCTTTATTTCTCTGTAAAAACAGTTGTTTGGAGTAGTGTTTTTAGATTTCTTTGACTTTTTTAGAAATCTTGCGATTTTCTTTCTTGCTGGATTGTTTAAACAAAATCAAGATGCGTCCGATTTTTTGAACCGTATCCACACCGATTTCTTCTTCCAAGATTTCAGCTACTTCGTGGATGTTTTCATCTGTGTTTTGCAAGAGTGTGACTTTAATCAATTCGCGGGCGTCTAGAGCCTGACGGACGCTAGTTTTGATTTGGTCGTTGAGACCATTTTTTCCAATTTGGATGATGGGTTTGAGGGTGTGTGCCTGGCTGTTGAGGAAGGCACGTTGTTTTGATGTTAATGACATGATCTTTCTTCCTTTTTTGATAGTTATTTTAGGTGGTGAGGGACGGTCGGAACTAATTTTCCAAAGATCTCATCTTTGAAAAATGGATTTCCTGACCTCACAATTGAGCCTTGGTCTCAATTGCGCCCCTTGCCAATCTAACGATTGGCAATCACACCACGGCAATAACTATCTTTTTATGAGCTCACTTTGTTCGCTCAGTGATTTTATTTTAAATAATGGCTTTTCGTGTGACGACGGCGACGCCTTCTGGTGCCCAGACGGCGACTTTGGCGCTACCTGTTACGCGGATCCAGCCTAGTCCTGAGATGACTAGGTCTGTCTTGTCCTTGATGGTAAAGACATGCTGTACAAGTTTTGGAAAATCTTCTTTTTCCTTGCTATTTGGTGGTGTCAGAAGGGTTCCGAGGTGCTTGTCGTAGAAAGCACTAGCGCCTTCAAGCTTAGTACGATGGAGTTTGAGTTCATTGTCAAAGAAAGCTGTAAATCCTTGCTTTTCTCCTGATATGAAGTCAAAGCGTCCAAGACCACCTAAAAACAGGGTTTGCTCAGGGTTAAGCTGATAGGTTTTGGGCTTGATTTCCTTTTTAGGGCTGACATACTTGAGGTTTTTAGCCGTCAAGTAGTGGGCCATCTGGTGACGGTGGATAATTCCCGGCGTATCGTAGATATAAGATCCGTCATCAAGTGGAATCTCAATCTTGTCCAAGGTTGTCCCTGGGAAGCGTGAAGTCGTGATGACATTCTGGTCGCCCGTGATTTCTTGGATGATGGCATTGATTAGGGTTGATTTTCCAACGTTTGTCACGCCAACGACATAGACATCGCGACCCTTACGGTAGTGTTCAATCTTGTCAATGACTTCCTTAATGGCATGTTTGTTTTGGGCTGAAGTCAGGACGACATCCACAGGACGAAGCCCTTCTTCGTGGGCACGTTCCATGAGCCACTGGCTAATCTTGCCCGGTTTAACTGACTTGGGCAGGATATCTTTCTTATTTCCAACCAAGAGGACATCATTGCCCGATACAAAGCGCGGTAAGCCTGGGATGACAGAGCCATTAAAGTCAAAGATATCAATGACATTGACCACCAAGGCATCACTGTCTCCCACCTCGTGCAAGAGCTTGAGGAAATCATCGTCCGTCAACTGGACATCTGTGATTTCATTGTAATGGCGGAGACGGAAACAGCGTTGGCAATAGACTTCGCCTGTCTCCAAACCTTTTTCGAGTGCCGACTGGGGAGTAAAACCAAGACCAGCCTTGTCTGTCGTCTGAATGGTTGCTCCACAACCAATACAGAGAATTTCTTCCATAGTTAAATTCCTTTTTTATATGTAATCGGTCCGTACTTTTCAGTGATTTTTCGCATGACACGGCGCTCACGAGCTCGGTTAATCTGCGTTTTGATCGAGTCATGTTGGACCAAGGGTTTGACTAAGATCGAGCGAATGCCTGCACGGTGGGCTGCTCGTATATCTGTCATGAGCTGGTCGCCAACCATGACCACTTCACTTTTCTCATAGTGGAATTCCTTCATGGCACGGTCAATCCCAAATGTGAAGGGCTTCAAGGCCCAATAAACATAATCAATTCCAAATTTCTCAACTGCACGTTGAACCCGTTTTTTAGTATTATTTGAGACCACGATGATGCGGATACCCGCGTCCCGAAGGTCATGTAGCCATTGCTTCATCTGCGGCGTCCCATCAGGGTTGTTCCAAGCAATGAGGGTATTGTCCAGATCGACCAAAACAGCCTTGATACCATGCGCTTGCAGGCTTGGGACTGTCAGATCATAGACTGCTTCCACAGCAAAATCTGGCATATAGTTTTCAATCGCCATTCTGGCTCCTTTTCTTAACTTTTTTTCGCAATTTTTCTCAAAATCAATGACAAGACTAACCATAAGACCGCACTAGCCAAGCTGATGTAGACCCAAGCATAGGGCTCATCTGTTAAAGGTAGGGGAACATTCATTCCGAAAAAGCCTGTCACTACTGCCAAAACAGCTAGCAAGACTGAAATGATGGTCAAGGTTGTCAAGTTATCATTCAGGTTATTATTCAGGATGTTGTTGTAAGAGGCTGATAGTTGTTGCAGAACTTGAGATATCAAGTCTGTCATCGAAACCAACTGATGAGCCTCAATCATGGCATCATCAAACTGTTCTCTCTCAACTTCGTTAAAACTGCGATAAAGGGCATGTCCTTGGATATGTGCTAGCAACATGCGATTCTGCTTGGCAGCCGCTGTCAGATAGACCATACCAGTCTCCAAGTCGGAAAGGGCAAAGAGGTTTTTCTTGGTCGTTCGCTGACGCAAGAGGCCATTGACCTCATCCTTACTTTTATCCATCTGCTCGATGACAGGATAGTAGGCATTACTGATGATTTCCAGACTAGCAAAGAGAAATTTGTAGATAGAAAGCATATCATGACTCTCTAAATAACGTGTCATCTGTTCAATCACATAGGCATTTTTCTTATTGCTAATCGTAATCAAGCGCTGATGTTCTACGATAAAGGTCATGGGAAAGGCTTCATAGTATTCCTTATCCTTTTTCAAATCCAATACATTGTAGATAAAGGTGACGGTTCCACTTTCACGGTGATAGTCCATGTGGGCACGCTCATTTCTATCCAGAGCATACTCGATGGTTTCCTTGTCCAATCCATAGATTTCAGAGAGATCTTCTAGTTTTTTCAATTTTTCCAAATCTAGGTTAATCCAAGTGCATCCATTGCCCAACTGCTTTTCTACAAACATATTTTCTCCTTTACCAAACTCATTCTATTGTACCATAAATCTGCCAAAATAGCCGGCCTATTCAGTACGAGATAGATTGCTGACGACGGTGATATTGCGATTGGGAACAAAGTGAAGGGCTTGATCATCACCTCGCAGTTGCGTTGTACGGATTCCTACGCTAACGACCTTTCCAGAAACGGTAATCGGTCCATTTGTGAGAACGACTTCATCACCCACATCAAGCTGGCGTTCAAAAAGAATGAAGAAGCCATTGATGACATCAGATAGAAAGCCTTGCGCCCCCATACCAATGGCCACCCCAGCAATCCCCGCACCAGCAAGGAGGCTAGAAACTGGCAAACCTAAAATAGACAGGATGCAATAGAGCAAGAAGAAATAAAGAATGTAGTTAAAGACATTCTCCAGCAAACGAGAAATGGTCTTTTGTCTGCCAGCATCTCGATTGGAAAATTTAAGTGAGGGCTTGACAATCTTTCGTACAGTCGCATGAAGCATCTTTTTAGCTATATAAAATAGTAAAAACAAAATCAAAAGAGAAATCACCTTGGTCAAGAGATTCTCTAACATGGTTGTTAAATCAAGTTTATCAAAATAGCGTTGAAAAAAATCTTGCATATAAAACTCCTTTTTCCTATTATACCATAAAATCGCCCTTCTCTTTTCTTTCATAATTATTCAATTATCGGCCCTTTTTTCAAAATATCACTTGCCTCTATAGCATATTTATACTATAATTATAAACAATACATTTGAAGGAGACTGCTATGAAACGAATCATTAGAGCCTGGACCAAGGCAAGCCTCATCAAACGAATCCTTATTGGAATGATTTTTGGAGCGACATTAGGGATGCTCTTTCCAAACCTTACAGGAATCGGTCTGCTTGGAGATCTCTTTGTAGGCGGACTGAAAGCCATCGCTCCTATTTTGGTTTTTGCCCTTGTTGCCAATGCCCTTTCCCAACACCAAAAGGGACAAAACACCAATATGAAGACGGTTATTTTCCTATACTTGCTTGGAACCTTTGCTGCTGCATTGGTAGCCGTTCTAGCTAGTTTCTTACTGCCTGTGCAAATCACCCTGACCAGTGCAAATACAGAAGTTGCTGCTCCTGACGGTATCGGTCAAGTCCTCAGCAACCTCTTGCTCAAACTGGTGGATAATCCTTTGAATGCCATTGTTGAAGCCAACTATATCGGAATTCTCTCTTGGGCAGTCATCTTTGGCCTGGCTATGAGAGAGGCAAGTAAACACAGCAAAGAATTACTGAAAACCATGGCAGATGTCACCTCTAAAATCGTGGAATGGATTATCAACCTAGCTCCCTTTGGGATTTTAGGCTTGGTTTTCAAGACTATCTCTGACAAGGGCATTGCCAGTTTGGCTAACTACGGTGTCCTCCTAGGACTTTTGATTGCTACTATGGCCTTTGTCGCTCTCATCATCAACCCGCTCATCGCCTTTCTCTTTATGAGGAAAAACCCCTATCCCCTTGTTTTGAAATGCCTACGTGTCAGTGGTATTACAGCCTTTTTCACTCGTAGCTCTGCCGCCAATATCCCTGTCAATATGAAACTCTGCCAAGACTTGGGACTGAATCCTGACACCTACTCTGTCTCCATCCCGCTTGGTTCGACTATCAATATGGCTGGCGCTGCTGTTACCATAAATATCCTGACCCTGGCTGCCGTCAACACACTCGGAATCTCGGTAGACTTTGGGACAGCATTTGTGCTCAGTGTCGTGGCTGCCATTTCTGCCTGCGGTGCCTCTGGAATCGCTGGGGGATCCCTTCTCCTCATTCCTGTAGCTTGTAGCCTCTTTGGGATTTCCAACGACTTGGCTATGCAGGTTGTCGGAGTCGGTTTTGTGATCGGAGTCGTGCAAGACTCCTGCGAAACAGCTCTGAACTCTTCAACAGATGTCCTCTTTACAGCGGTTGCCGAGTATGCTACAAACCGAAAACTTCGCCCCTAGTCTCTGACTCCTCGTTAAACACTTGATTCTATTAGTTTAGGAAATTTTCATGTCTCTCACTCAACGTACGACAAAACTGATCTTAGCGACCTGTCTCGCTTGTTTTCTCGCTTATTTTTTAGATTTATCATCAGCAGTTTCAGCTGGAATCATCGCTCTCTTAAGCCTCTCCGACACGCGCAGAAGCACGCTGAAATTAGCACGCAACCGCCTCTTTTCCATGCTCCTAGCGCTCGCTATCGGTGTTCTAGCCTTTCAGCTGACGGGCTTTCACATCTGGAGTCTGGGCCTCTACCTGGCTCTCTATGTCCCTCTTGCTTACAAAATGGGCTGGGAAATCGGCATCACCCCTAGCAGTGTCTTGGTCAGTCATCTCTTGGTACAGGAGTCTACCTCTCCAGATCTCTTGCTTAATGAAGTGCTCCTCTTTCTCATCGGGACAAGCTTTGCACTATTGGTCAACCTTTATATGCCCTCTCGTGAGAAAGCCATCCAAAGCTACCACCTTCAGGTCGAAGAAAAGTTAAAAGACATCCTGCTTCGCTTTAAATACTATCTGTCAAGAGGAGATGGACGCAATCAAGCCCAACTCGTTGACCAATTAGACAACCTCCTCGATGAGGCCCTCAAACTGGTCTACCTGGATCACTCGGACCACCTCTTTCACCAGACGGACTACCACATCCACTACTTTGAGATGAGACAGCGACAAAGTCGTATCCTGCGAAATATGGCCCAGCAGATCAATACCTGTCATCTGGCCGCAAGTGAGAGTTTGATCTTGGCCCAGCTCTTTTCTAAGATTGCTGCCCAGCTAAGCCAGACCAATCCTGCTCATGACCTACTTGATGACATCGAACGCTATCTGCAAGTCTTCCGCAATCGGAGTCTCCCTAAAACACGTGAGGAGTTTGAAACCCGTGCCACTCTCCTGCAACTACTACGTGAAGCCGAAACCTTTATCCAGGTTAAGGTCGATTTTTACCAGAAATATGGAAACTAGAACGCAAAGAACCTCAGAGAATTCCTCTGAGGTTCTTTTGTTTTGCATTTGGAAGGAAAGTTCTTCCTCTCGTACTGTTTTCAAAAAAGAAATAGCAACTCCTAGTCATCCATCACGCCACCTGTCAGCTGGTACATAAGGTAAATGTGCTCCAAGGCTTTTACCTTATCCATATGTTCCACATCTTTTACGCCTCCCAAGGCTAGCAAAGGAACAAAACCGAAACATTGGTTATAAGACAAGGTACCATGTTTTAACACAGCCTGTCTATATAAATCTAGTTCAAATTTTTTTGTAATATATTCGTTATCTAAAAATCGAATAAATAAATCCATACCCTTACAAATAATATCCAAATCTTGAATATTATATTGGGCAATTCCCACGTAGGCGTTCTCTTCCCAAGTAATAATATCTCCAAATGCTGTCACGAACATAGGAAAAGCGACATCTCCTCTGAAATAACTATCTTGGAGAAGTTCAAGATAGTCATCTGGATTGATGACTTTTAGATATCCATCAAGAAAAGTTCCTAGACCATCTTCCTGCCAAATTTGAAGCAACTCAGCTGGAACTTGATCCTTGTATTTTTCAATCACTTCTTGGGGCATATCTTCCACTTTTATAAAGTTTTCTAACATTTTTTCCTCCGATTTGAATTCTAGCATCGTTTCTCTACAATCCCAGTATACCACAAAGAATGCTTTCCTTGTTTTCCTAGCTAAAAACCACCCTTGGGGTGGTTAAGTCACAATCAGTTTTCTCCTGAATCAGTCCGTTATCAAGAAAGAAACTATCTATAAAAGTATATCTTGAGGACCAATCTCAGACAATAGGCCATTGGTAAATTTTATCCCTAGTCCGTTATCCTTGTCCCAATCACAATCACATAAAAAACCAACTTCTTCAACAGTTTCATCAAAAGTTAAAGGAAACATAATTTGTTTGGGTTTCAACAGAGAAAAAATTTCTTCTTCATTTCCAATTTTATATAAAAAGAATTGTTTTTCGTTGCTATCAGTATAACCAGAAACAATCTCTGAGATTTCGTTATGATAGTAAGATACAACAGCAGCATTCGCTTCTTTTATCATTTCATCTTGATGCTCCTTAAAAAAGACATAGGCTCTTTCTTGATTGACTTCAAATTCTCCATCATCATCTGCATCAATAGTCACTTCTAAAACATACTCCTTACCGAAAATAGTAAGGGGCATATCTTGAGTCCAACCATAATTAAATGTTAGTTTACCAAAAATATGATGATTCAATTCCATTATTTACAACTGCCTCTCTAGAATCCAAATATATTTTACTGCTCTGTTTAGAACACCGATTTCCTCACATTGTCTCTTCCTGCAACTGTCCACTTTTTACCAGCTTTTTATAGTATCGTTTGCTGTACCATTCTCGGTCTGATATCTTTAAATAATCCTTATACTCTTCTGGGTATTTGTGGATATAGTAGGCTTGAAAGATATGGACATTGATCATAAAGGCGATAAAATGAGCTCCAATGACAAACCAAACTGGCAAAAACAAACCCAAAATATAGAAATACCACTGAAGAGGGACTTGATATAGCAGATGATAGACCAGCGACACTGGAAAGAGGACTGCCGTGATTCCAGCGAGAATCTTAACTAGCTGCTTGAGGTTTGACTTTTCCTCTTGATCATTTAGCCTGCGCTTGAGATTCTTCCATTTGAGGAGGCCATCACATAGCAACTCTCGTAGCAGCTACACCTCGCTTTGTTAAAGGTACAGCACTCACTTTCTGGGATTTGACTGTTCCCTAACACTTAGTTACACATTTCGCTCTCCGGTTCTTTCTTGAACAAGATTTTCCCTTGGCTATATAGCTTCATAATCTTCACAAAACGAACGGGATTATTTTGGTTATAAAACAGAAAGAGCGCAAAGAACATTATACCTGCTCCCCAAAAATCATAGCCTCGTTCGATCGGTTGCCCAAATTTTTGAGTGCAGTCGTAAAAAACATACAAAAGATAGATAACAAAGGCAAGTATGATGTAACGAGTGATTCGATAGATCGTAGCAGATGCCTCAGCTGGATCAAAGTGTTCGTCCCTCACCATCAAATTATGTGACACTGCATAGTAAAACACATTCTCCGTTGTTGGCTGAGCCTTGCGCACATTTTTATAAAGTCCTCGCTCAAGAATAGCGGTAAACAATAGAAACTCAGCCAGCCACAATAGTAAAACATAACTCAAACTGGTCCAGTTATAGACACCAATATCCAAGGCTGAAAGGAGGCCATAGAGACCAGGTCCACCTGCCATCAGAAAAATAACCATTTCAGGAATGTAAGCATTGGTCTTATAAGCACCTTCCGTATTAAGCAAAACACTCTTTGGAGCAGCCAAGGCCTCCCCAGTCTTTTGGTCATAGTAAACCGCCTGACCATCGCATTCTCCGATAAAAACCCGACGACGTCTCAGAAAAAACATACTCTACCTCTTTCTATTTCACTCTTTCAAAAACGGCTCTTAGTCCTTCTGCACTTCCTTGATGACAAATTCTTCATCCGTCCCCATACTCACTTCCAGATAGACATCTGGATTGTCGTCTGCTCGACAGATGAGGCTGAGTTTTCTAGCATAAAAGCGGTCCAGGATATCAAATATTCTGGGTAAATTGTTTTGGTTATAAAGAACAAATGTCAAGCCTAATAAAAGTCCTGTTAGGACAATCTTGACAATCTCTCCTCCGATGGGAGTGCCCAACCTCTCTTGGTAATTCCAAATAAAATTATAGGCGTAGAAAAATCCAACTAAGGGAACCAGAGAAAGCAATGCTCTTATCCAGCGAGTAGCATTGCGACTCTCTTTTTCACTCATCTCCACCTCAGCTTCCTTTGTTTCCTCTGACTTTTCCATAAGCGCCAGACAGATAGTTTGAGTAGTCACCTGAGCTCTGTTGACATTTCGATACAAGGCGCGTTCAACAAGGATAGTGATGAAAGTAAACTGCCCTAGCCAAATGAGAAGAACACTCCAGAAGGTAGACATGGTATAGGTTCCTTGTATAAACAAGCGGAAGAAGGAAATCAACCCACTACCACTTGATAACAAGAGGACAACCAATAGGGGGATATGACGATTCATCTTGCTAGACTTTTCTGTATCCAAGAGCTTGCTCTTTGGTGCCTCCAAAAGTTCGTGGGTTTTGCGATCATAATAAATCGCTTTATCATAGTATTGGTTAAAAAATATCCGACGTCTTCCTAAAAACATCTCTTTCTCTCTCTAGTTTCTTTCAGGAAAAGGTGCACATTTCTGACCTTCCCCTTTTGACTTGCATAAAAACAGTCTCTCATCCCATAGATAAACTGTCCTACTAGTATACCATAAACCCTATGGACTAGTGTTTGGAAAACAATAAAAGACCACCTCGAGGGTGGCCGTTTATCAGTTCAAACTATTTCCATTATGTTCCTTCTGGATGGATTCCATATCTACCGTTGGAAAATTATTTATCATATTTTACCTATCTTTTTAAGAGGCATATTCAAGAGCATCTGAAAGAAAACTTTCAAGTAAATCATCTAAAGAATTAAATTTTGCAACTACATCCGCAGATGGCATATCCAATTCTAAATATTCATCATTACTAGGATTATATACAAACCAACTAATATTGTTCTCTCCAATAAAAAACAAACTGTTTATTTTCTTCGACTTCATGCCAAATTTTATTATACTCAAAGAAATCATAAATATCTGAAGAACAACTATCATCTGCTTTTAAACCATAAAGAACGCACCCATTAAAATCAAGACCATTTACTTTTGTTATAAATCGTGAATATTCTTGCACCATGAATGTCTTAACTTCGTTTGTTTCATTTTGACTAAGAAATTTAATTTTCTCTAAATCAATTGGAGAATTTAGCTTTTCCCCATAACCAGATTCAATCCTATCTACTCTTCTTAAAAGTTCAAGCCACATTTATTTACCTCACTAATTATATATGTCCTTTCCAACAATTACCACAAAACTTCCTTACTATCCTTTATTTTCATTGTTCTACAAAATACTCTTTTGATAACTGGTAATAACTTTATTGTAAGATTTATTATCTTTAAAAATATGATTTCCATCACTTTCTCATATTCTCATAAATCTGTTTTTCCAACGCATCCTCCAATTTAGGTTCAAATGGGTCTTCTGTCTTAGCAACTCTACAATCCCAGTATACCATAAACCCCATGGACTAGCGTTTGGAAAACAATAAAAGACCACCTCGAGGGTAGTCCTTTGTTATCAATCGTCCATTTCATTATTTTACAAGTTCTTCAACTGGATGGCCGTAAAAATATTTCATACCTTCCTTCCAGTCTTTGTCTGATAAGTCATCGATATAACCAACCATCAAATCAATTTCATTTTTTGAAATAAGAGTATTGGTGTCTACTGGGACCTGCTTGCCTGTATAAATAGAAAGAAGGGAAGCCTGAAGATAAAGATGGTATTTCTGTTCCTTTTGAGCAGCGATGTATAGAGCAGTCATAATCTCTTGTGTAAACAAACCAGGAAAAACCTGAAGAGTTTTGTAATAATAGCAGTCTAAGTTCTTATTCTTTATTACATCAAAATATAAACTTCCAACTTCTTCTAATCTTGCATTTTCCTCTATAATTGAACGATAGTTGAGAAAGCTATCCAAAGCATCTTGAATAGCATACTCCACATCGGTTTCTGTATCTTCCCACTCCTCCCACAGAGTAAGAAGGTAAGGAACGACTTCATAGGACATTGTTTCCATAGCGCCAGCGACAAAAGTAAATACCGCAAATTCTGAAGCCGAACTTAAAAAATGAAAATTTTCAACCTTTTTTAAATCATCATGTGTACAAACTGAACAAAACAATCGAATACAAAGATTGAGTACGGCTTCATCTTTTGTATGGTTCATCAAGTCAATCAGCAAGTTTTTTACTGTAAAATCTCCCTTTTTTAAGATTTCAGCAATCAGCAATACACATTCTCTCTCATCATTTACTGAAAGTAAGCCCCTTTTTAAATCTTCCAGCGCTACTGAACTAACGTGACCGAACGACATTCCTGGCATTAACAGTTTGTTTCCCATCCCCATTCTCCTTTTATCTCAATACTTTTTTTGGAAATTTGTTACTTACTTTCTGACCGATGCTAAGTTATCACCAAATTTACTGGCTCTACACTTCCAGTATACCATAAAAGACCACCTCGAGGGTGGCCGTTTATCCATGAAACTAGTTCTCATTATATTTTTGCTGAAAGGCTTCCATTTCCTTGAACTGTTCTAGTTCTTTTTCGTTAGCTGGTTGCTTGCCGAGATACTTGTATTCAAAGAAATCCATTTGTTGGCCTGAGGTAAACCTACTCTCAAACCAGGGTGCGTAGGCAAATGTAGCAGTCAATTTTGTACCAATAATCTTTATAACACATGTTGTCCATAAAGCCTGCTCTTCATTTTTAAAGATTTCCCTCAATTCCCAAGCTAATTTGAAGGTGCGTCTTTCATTTTCTCTAAATTCTGAATTAGGCAACTCATACTTCTTGGGAATATAGAGATTATAGATATAGTCACTTTTTCCTTCTTCGTTGAAGAAATAGTAGACTTCGCCACCATCAAAAGCCAAGGTAATATTAATAAAAAGATTTTCCCAAGCTACAGGTATAGTCTTATGGACACTCTGAGCAATTTCCATTACTTTCTCATTAATCTATTTTTCCATATATTCCTCCGGTTTAGATGTATTTTCCCCGTCTCTAGTATCCTTTATCTGTGAATGGCGCCTCGTTCTTACTGATAGGTCACTATCATAAAAACGAGGAGCAAGACAAACAAGGCTAGGCTAATCAAGAGGGTTACAATTTTTACCAAGCGGTTGTTCTGCCAGTAGCCTGGTTTTCCGATATTGCTGGTCGCATCCATGGAAAAGAGTTGGCTTTGGCGAGGTTGGATGAGAACCAGGACAATCAAGGCGACGGCTAGGATTATTCCTATAATCATCAAAACTTCCATCAATTTCACCTCAAGATTCCTAATAATGTAAAGATCAGGCTAATAAGGATGAGCAAGCCGAGTAAAATGGAGAAGGTTTTACTGATTTTTTCTCCTCGGCTAGGCTTTTCTTTCTTAAGAGCTCCTTGCTTTAACTCTTCCATGCGACCTTCGACATCCTTGTAAAATAAATCGTTTTTAGTCATGTCCTTCCCCTATTATCCTTTCCATCCTTGCTTTGTAACTGCCCAAGTCCACATAATTGGCATGACGGCCTTGATTTCCAAGGGCTTGGCCCATCTTGTCAAGACTGCTGAGAGCCTCTTGAATACTCGCAATCATTTCTCCAACAGCTTGCACATCAAAGAGGTGTTCTGGAGCTGTATAATGTCTGTTATGAGCTGTCTGATCGAAGGCTAGGATGAGCATATTGTGCTCGAAGGCTTGACGGACAGCATCCAAAAGCTCGTTTCCGTAATTGATGTCTAGATAGAGATCCGACAGCTGGTAGAGTTCTCGAATCTTTTGCGGACTAGCGTTTTGATAGAGAACGACATTGGGATAGGAAAGCAAGGTTAGCAACTTGGACGACATTTCAGTCACTGCCGCGATTCGGAAGGTCACCATTGGCAAGGACTCAATCAGGGTTTCGATATGTTCGACCTGATCTGAGTTGGTAACGATCAAGGCATCTGGTCGAACGAAGTTTTCTCTTTTGAACTGATAATGATAACCTAGATGGACAAACTTGTCATGATAGGCTGGATTGGTCAAGGCCAAGGCCTGTTCATAGGTAGCCTTATCTGGTATGAGGATCTGCTTGGCTCTCAGCCCCTCTTGCTCCAAGAGCAGCTGCATATTCCCAGGAAGGCAATCATCTAGCGGTTCTTGCCAAACCAAGATATCCTGTCCGCTCTTGTCTGGATAATGATATGAGACCAAGAAAGAGGTAGCTAGAGTATTAAAGAGAAGGTGGCGAGTGTCGATTCCCAAGTCTTGCAAAAAGAAGATCGTGAACTCCACTCGATTTTTAAAATGGCGCAGGGCTTGTCCGGGCAAGGTTAGGAGGATATCGCCTGTCACATGATTTTCTAGGACAATTTCCTGTCCCTTTGCATCCTGATACTTGGTCAGGATAGCCTGCCCATCTGCACTATAGGTGGTCTTGGCAAAGCAGGCTCCGTATCGGTTATAGTGGTCTGCTTGGTAGATGCGACCGGATAGGTCCTTCCAGTCGACTTGCTTGATCAGACGGGCCTGAGGAGCATCCACATAGTGAATCACGCCCCTCTCCCGAGAATCCTCTAGGATATGCGCCGACTGGTTATTGCCCGCAATCTCCCAAAACTCAGGTACGCCTACTTGGTTGAAATAAAGAGCTTTTCCCGACTCGTAACCTAGATAGTAGGTAAAGGGAGAAAGAATCCCATCTGGGAGAAAGCCATCTGGCTCGATCACAACCGTGACATGGGACAGACCAGCAACTTCTAGACTTTCATGTAAATCTCGGCTTTCCTGGCCATATCGATCAAATAGTTGAATCATGCAGGACCTCCTCTATCGTTTTCTTCCACTTGTCCCTTACTTTGTCTGTTAAAAATCCTCTAGCTAGCTCATAAGATGCTGTTCGCATAGCTGGCAAATGATTTTCCTGATAGAGCTGGCAGATCTTTTCTGCAAAGGCCATTTTAATTTCCATTTCAACATGGTCGTCTGAACTTGGAATCAAGTAGCCATTTTGACCGTCCTGGATAAAGGTCTGGTTTCCATAAGGCACATCAAAGCCAATCAGGGGCAAGCCTGAACCAACTGCCTCCATCAAGGTCAGACCAAAGCCTTCACTGGTTGAGGCTGTCAGATAGACCTCGTACTGGGGATAGATCTGAGCCAGGTCTGCATGCCCCTTGAGCTGGATATAGTTCTCCGCTTGGTGAGCCGTGATGATTTCCCTTAAAAGGGACTCCTCACCCCCACTGCCATAAATGTCAAAGGTGAGCTCAGGGAGGACTTGATGCGCTTGGATAACCGCCTTGACGAGCCAGTCAATGTGTTTTTCCTTGGCCAGACGCGAAGCAGTAATGAGAGAAAAGGGCTTGCGTTCCCTAGCAGGCTCCGTCAGCTGATCAATGCTCCCAACTGGAATCGTGACGATTCGTGGACGATGCTGACTGTACTGGGCAAATTGACCTTCGAGAACTTCCTTCTGCCGATCCGTAGACACGATAAAGCAATCGACCTTGTCCGCATTTGTAAACTGATACTCATAGTAGTTGTTCCAAAGGAGATAGTCTTCGTTACTAGCATTTTCACTATAGTGCTCTGCGTGGACGACAACTGCTAGATGGGCCTTCTGTGCTTCTTCAAAAACAGCCTGACCAATCCCTGTTTCCCTGTCCAAGATGACCAGATCAGACTTGCTCAAGTTCAAACTTTGCATAAAATAGCGCATAAGGGCTGGCTTTCCGTACAGAATCCGGTCCTTAAATCGATAGACCTCTTCCTGGCCTTCAGTCAGCAAGATATCGTAAGCGGTGCTGCCATCTTCATTGAAAAAGCTTCGTTGATAGAGTCTAGCCACTTGGTCTTTGGGCGCGAAATATTCTGTACAGTAACGCGTGTAGGAAAAATAATCCTTGCGAATCAGGTTTCCCCCAAACACATACTCTGCATGCTGCACCAGATTCTTAGCCGAGTCTACCAAGTAGCAGGTCACAAACTTGTCCTCGTCTGAAAAGTAGACACGCAAGACCTTGCCGTCCTGCTCCCTATGACTCTCAATGCCACCAAAAGAGGCCAAGACCTCGTCAACTGTAACACTGGTCGGTGCTAGCTTGATATCTGTAAAATGATTGTAAAGCCAGATTACCTGATCATCCGCAAAGCCGATATTGGCCGTTAAATGCTGGATATTGTCTGCTAAAATCAAGTCGGTAAAGATAAACTTAGATGCTAGGTCTAAACTTCTAAAAATCCCTGCTCGGTAGGCCTGGGCATACTCGACACCACTACTTGCCCAACCGATTCCTAGATTTATATTGTAAATTGTCATATGATCCTCTTTTTATGGAAAATGGGTGAGAATCTCACCTTTGGGCGTTATTTCCACAATCCCCATGAGAAGATTGCGTACCATATCTGTACGGATTTGTTGCTTCATGGTTTCAAAGCCTGCATAGGCCTCCTGATAGTACTCCACGATAGGGTTCTTTTGAGAAGCAGACTGGCTCCCGATTGCTAGACTGAGCTGTTGGAGGTAGTCGACTTGCTCAACCCAGTTTTCATCAATAGCCTTGAGCATGGATATTCTTAGAAAAGAATCATAGAGCTGGTGAGGTTGGAGAAGTTCCTTTTTGGCTGCGATTTCCTTGGCTATTATTTCCTCTAGTAACTCCCGAATCTGATCTGCATCAGCTAAATCCAAATCAGCTGGTAATTCTCTCATTCCAAAGCTAATATTGGTCACGATGAAGTGAAAGAGCTCTTGGGGACTGCTATAGGTTTTTTCTGAGATTTGTTTGGTATAGTCTTCCAGTATATCCTCAAGGATATGCTCTAGATCACGGCTTCCATCCAGCAAACGATCTCTTTCTTGGTAGACCATCTGACGCTGGATATTGACGCTTTCCGCATACTCTAAGGTTTGTCTGCGAGCTGAGCGACTGGCACTATCACTAGCCTCTTGAGCTTTTCTGACGAGATTGCGGTACTTGCGAGCCTTGAGTAGGATAGGTTTGCTGATATCTTCCACTTGGTAGTCTTGATACAGGTCGTGAACCCAAGACGGCCCGAACTTTTTGATCACATCATCTTCAAGCGATACGAAAAATTGAGACATGCCTGGATCACCCTGGCGGCCAGAACGACCTCTGATTTGCAGGTCAATCCGTCGGCTCTCCATTCGCTCGGTACCAATCACAATCAAACCGCCCAATTCTGCAACTCCTGGACCGAGTTTGATATCTGTCCCTCGACCTGCCATAGAAGTCGCAACTGTCACTGCCCCCATCTGTCCAGACTCTGCAATGATCTGGGCTTCACGCGCCGCATGATTGGCATTGAGGACATTGTGGGAAATCTCCTCTCGCAAGAGCAATGACGAATATAGCTGGGACATTTCAACAGAACCGACAAAGATCAGGAGTGGATTGCCTTTAGAGTGATAGGTCTTGATTGCTTCCAGAGAGGCATACACTTTCTCAGGGAGTGTCACATAGAGATTGTCCGGATGGTCCATTCGCCTAAGTGGGCGATTGGTCGGGATACGAATGACAGACATATTATAGGTTTCGAAAAATTCTTTTTCTGCCACCTTTCCCGTTCCTGTCATACCTGAGATTTTGCGAAACATCTTAAAGAGACTCTGGTAGGTGATTGAAGCCATGGCTCTGGTTTCAGGAGAGAGCTTCACATGTTCCTTGGCTTCGATGGCTTGATGGAGGCCACCTTGAAGCTTGGTCATTTCCATCAAACGTCCTGTTCCCTTATCCAACAAAACCATCTCTTGCCCTCGAACCAGATAGTCCTTGTCCTTGGTAAAGAGCGTATGAGCTCTGAGAGCATAAACCAGATGCCGAACATAACTGGCGTACTCTTCCTTGTAGAGATGATCGATTCCTAGGAAACCTTCGACCGTCTGGGCCCCCTTTCGGGTCAACCAAACCTGGTCTTTTTCTTCCTTGTGGATGTAGTCTTCTCCCTCAACCAAGGTCGTCACTAGGGTATCAATCATCCCATAATAGTTAGACTGGACGCGGGGAGAACCTGCGATAATCAAGGGAGTTTGGGCACTATCGAGTAGAATGTCATCGATTTCATCGATGATAACATAGTTAAAGGGAGGCAGGAATTTCCCCTCACTAGTTGAGGCAAGATTGTCGTTGAGATAGTCAAAGCCCAGGACACTATTGGTCGTGTAGACGATGTCTGAGGTGTAGATCTTTCTTTTCTCTTCGGCAGTCAAGTCCTCTTTTGGATCCTCTGAAAAAGGCAGACCGACAGTTAGACCTAAAAATTGGTAGACTGGGCCCATTTCGCTTGCATCCCGTCTAGCCAGATAGTCATTAGTTGTGACCAGCATGCTGCCTTTTCCCGTTAGGGCATTGAGATAGAGAGGCATAGTTGCAGTCAAGGTCTTGCCTTCACCCGTATTCATCTCTGCCACATTTCCTTGGTGGATCACGATGGCTCCCATGACTTGCACATCATAGGGAAAGAGACCCAAGACCCGTTTATCGGCCTCACGGACAAGGGCATAGGCTTCTACCAATAGCTCATCTAAGGTTTCTCCTCTGGCAAGTCGCTGGCGAAACTCCTCTGTCTTTGTAGCCATTTCCTCATCACTGAGAGCTGCCATCTCTTCTTTGAGGGCATTGATTTGGCTTAAAAGTTTCTTGACCTTTCTCAGTTGTCTTTCTTGATACAAACGATTAAACACCATCATCCTCCTCAATAGAAAACGAAACAAAGTCAAGAGCCTCAAAACCTGCACTAATCAAGGAAAGGCGGTAGGTGTAGGCCGCTTCAGGATAGGTGAAGCTAAAAGAAAATTGTCTTTCAATCTTCTCTTCGATGATTTCTTCATAACGGTTTAAAAAAGTCAGTTTGAGATAGAGGCCATTGGTCGGTTGAACCTGCATCTTCATAGATAAACGGTAGGTGTGATTTTTCTTGAGAAGAGGGAGGCTGGGCTGGCTTCTAGTGGCCTGGTAGTTGACACTGGAAAACCAGGTTTTAAGGGTTTCACCTGAAGCCAGCAAAGGATTTTTCAGGGTAACATGACCATCTGCATGATAGGTGATCTGGCTACCGTAAAGATAAGTGGCTCCCATCTCGCCCCACCTAATATCCTCTCTCTTGATGATAATCATGTCTCACCTCTTCCGTATTCTTCTAGTATCATCTTATAAAAATGAATAAACCAGGCAACGTTTGTTCCTGTGTCATCATTGTGTCGACCTGCGGTTCCTTTGGACAAGATCTTGGCTCCTGTCTGACAGAGTGTCTCCACTAGTTGGTCATAGGCTCCACTATCCATATCCTCGTCCTTCATGTAAGAAAGACCAAAGGTCGTCTGGGAAAAATCAGCTTGTTTAAATCGGGTCCAAAAACGTTGGTCCAAGTCCTTCATGTCTTTCTGGCTCACTCCTCCTGTCTGAAGGTGCAAGACATCAAAGCTAGTTGGAAAGACTCCTGGCGCCTCTAGTCGGCCCCGCTGTGCGATGGTTCCTAGATTGGTCAAGGGTTTTCCGACTACAATCCCCTTGGGTTCAAAGTAGGCTCCGTAGTAGAGGGCTGGGAAGGTTCCCATTGACAGCCCAGATAGGATCAAGTCACTTCTATCCAAGCCTAGATAGTCTAGATAGTGTTGGATGGTTGCTTGTATGCTGTCTTCCAACTCCCCAGTTCCTAGGTAAAAGGCTCCTCCTTCTAATCGAGGGTCCGAAAAGAGGAGAAAGGGGCATCTGAGATTCTTCATCATCCAGTAACCCTCAAAACCTTCCGCCGGACGATAACCTGAGAAATAGACTGCTAGAGGTGGCTTGAAATCCCCTGGGTGAAAGAAATAGTTGATTTCCTCACGTTTTTTGTCATGTAGGATATTGCCTCCGAGAACAAACTTTCCAAACTGTTTCCGGCTCCAGCGCTGGTGGAGATTGCCGATGTTGACCTTTCCCTGACCACGCGCTTCAAGAGAAATGCTCAGATAAGCATCATAGTCTTGCTCCACTATGATTGCTGAGGCAAAGTCTGCTTCCTCAAGGAGAATGTCCTGTCTAATCTCTGAAACGGATCCTGCTGGGATTTTTCGCAAACGCAAGCGCAATTCCACTGGTCCACTCTTTTCATATTCGAGCCAGAGTTCGATTGGTGCATGGGCTTGGACAGACTGATTATAGGCCCAAGAGGCTAGCTGGGTATAGGTTTTCCCAAAATCACCTTCTAATTCCAGATGCTCAAATCCTTGATAGGAGACAGAGCCTTGGAAACTCGGGTGAATCCGTATCGTAGCTGGGCTCAGCTTGTCTCCATAACCACCTTCAAAGAGGGAGGTGGAAAGGTCTCGAACAAAGCCCTGTCGGTCTGACAGATCCATTGCTTGCATACAGTGCTGTTTGATGAGATTATGAAGACCTTGATCCTGACTTGCAAACTGTTCTGGATAGAAAACCGTATAGGGTTCCAAGCTAGATGCAAAAGGCAACAAATCTACTAGATAAGCCCCATCCGTGAGAATGACAGCATGAAAGTGATCTAGATCATTCTCATCCATGATTTTCTGGATGGCAGACGGTGTGTTGGGAGGAACATGATACCAGTCAAGTTGGGCTGGTAGGGCAAGGGTATCTCGCCAATCCTCTGGACCGATTTGCAAGATCTTATATTTCTTTTCCATGAGTCACCTCCTCCAACCACTTTTCTAGCTTGATCAGGAATTGCTCCCCAGTGTGTTCCTTTATCTTTTCGATGGAATGGATCAGAGCATCATTCCACACCTGCAGGCTATCGAGATAGTAATAGGCAGCTTGAGCAAAATCGGCAGTATTTTCCAACAGATAGCCATTCTTCTGATGGCTGACATACTCTGTTTTGACCCTATTGATTTGAGGGATACCAGCACTAATCCCCGCGATCTGAGTATAAAGAAGAGGCTGACTGTTCAAATCGACAATCAAACGAACAAATTCCAGCTGCTTGATTAACTCCGATTCATCCTTCATATTGACAAACGAATAGCGCTTGCTCTGATGGCGATTGTCCTCAAGCGGATTTTCAGCTCCTTGGTAATCAACTTCCTTCTCCAGTTCCTGGTCTTGAAACTGCTCTGCAACCATCTCAGAAACACGTGTTTCCAGCTGTTTCATTTCTTCTTGACTAGCAGCAAAGGCTCCAAAGACCAACTCCGTATCCTTGTTTTCAGAAAGGAAATGCAAGACCTGATAGAGCGCTTGGGCCTCTATCCCCTGCTCAAAGTCCAGTTGATAGTAGAGGATTGACTCCTTCCGAGTCTGACTCTTTCCTAGCTCCAAGCGGGTATCAAAAGGTGATAAATGACGAAACTTCGTTGCTTGATTTGGAAAGGCAGACTGAGCCAAGTGCAAGGTGTCCTCTCTGTCGACCAGAACAAGGTCCACCTTATCCAGCAGACTTGCCAACTGGGGTAATTGCTCTTGAGGATTTCGTCCGATAAAAAGACTGAGAACCTTAGTGGTTTGGTGAGGCAATCGTTCTAAAAGGAAAGCATTGTGCTGATCACAAGCAGGCAGAAAATAGGTCGCTCCTTCCTCAGGGAGTTGAGCTATTTTCTTCTCAAAAAACTCCGCAATCAAATCTCCCATATCTCGGTAAGCCTCTTTTTGGAAGCGAAAAGCAAAGATAGGATTGACTTCGATACGCCCCCCATCTTGCAAGTGCTCTCTAAACTGCCACAGTCCCTTGGGATTGAGATAGTCTTGGTAGAGGGCCTGGCCCTCTTCGTAGTAAATCACACTGGAAACCAGCCCCCGATCATCCATCAGATAGTTGGCAGACAAGAGCCCATCTTCCTTGAAATACTGAATCGTACTGATAAAACCTTCTATCCCATGCTCCACCTGGGCATAGGGCTTGCCATTCTTCAGCACCAGAATAGTAAAGGGACTGTAAACAAACTCGCAGTCCTCTTCCCACTCAATATCTCTGACCTGCAAGACCTGCGGTCGAATCTCATGAAAATCCTGCAATTCATCAAATAAGGAATAAACCGGTGCTTCTAAAATACCTTGGCGATGGAGAAAATAGCGAAGATGAGGCTGATAGGACAGGAGGAGGACCTGTGCAGGAACCCCTTGGCGTTGCATCAGGCGAATCTGATTAAAGGTGTCATCAAATTCTAGCTTGAAATGAGAAAAATACCAGGGTGTCAAATCGGCATGCCAGGGACGCTCCTTGCCATACCAAGCCGGGATAAAGTAATACATCAAAACCTCCTAGAATAGTGGCTGATACCTTTCGTTTAGTCTGAGCGCCTGCAATTCGTCGTGAATCGTAAAGAGCATACCACTCAAAATTAAAAAGAGTCCGGGAATCATACTAACTTTTAACAAACTCTCATCCTGCAAGACAAACAAGATCGGAAGTCCTGCTAAGGTAACATTAAAAACGGCACCTATCAGAGCAAATCTTAGAACCAAGCGATTGATAAAGCGACTGGTATCCTCACCAGGATAGACTCCGTAGATGTAATCTCCTGATTGCTTCATCCGATCTGCGATCTGTTGACCACTCACATTGACAAAAGCAAAGGCAATGCTAAAGACAAAGAGGATAAGGATATAAGCATAGATCCACAAGGGTTTCCCCATCGCATACTGCTCTAGCATAGCAGAGTAGAGAGGATTGCCCTTATCCAGATGATGAAGCAAGAGCAAGAGATAAGAAGGCAAGCCCATAAGACTCATAACATACATATAAGGCATACCACCTGCAGGATTGAGCATGATTTCCAGATAGGAATAGCGTTTAAAGCGAGAATGGAGACCGATTTTATTGATAGGGATGCGGTATCGCGCTCTGTAAAAGAGAACAACTAGATAGGTAAAGAGGAAGCCAAGCACTAGCAATAGAAAAAGCAACCCAAGGGAGATCTTATGAACTTGGATCGATTGGATGATGTCCTGAGGGAGTGAAACCACCATACTTGCCAATAAAATGACGACAGGGCCTCCAACTCCGATAGACGCATTGATGTCTGACAGCCAAACTAAGAAGAAGGTCCCCGCAACCAAAAGACTGGTATTGAGGAGAAAGACCAAGAAGGGATTGTAGGGAGCTTGAACAGGAAGGTTTGTAGTCAAGGCCAAGGCCTGAATCAAGGCAATCCCTAGCGTCAAGTACATTTTCCGTCTATCTTGGACTTCTGAAGAAACCGAGTTTAAGCCCAGTTTCTTTGAAAAGGAAAACATCTGCCACAAGATCATGGCTGACATCCAAGGTGAAAGCCCGATGGAAAAGAGAGAGAGGCTGCGAAGATTTCCACCAGTCAGAGCTACTGAAAAGTCCAAATAGGCTGCGCTTCCTCCGAGAAAATCCCGACTATTGAGGTTAACAAAAGGAAGAGCCAGACGACTCCCGAGCACATAAATAAAGAGCAAAAACAGGGTGTGCATCCCTTTTTTTACTGCTATCGATGAACGAAATTCTTTCACTGGCTCCTCCTTTTCATTTTATCTTTCTGTCCTGTCACACTGGAACAATCTTGTCCTTCCATCTTAGAATTTTCAAATCTCTATCTCAGTTTTCGTGAGCTTTCTCGTCCAGATAAGCTGTCAGAGCTGCTACCATTTCTTCCGGTCTTTCTGCTGAGAAAATACCCGCATAGGCACTTTCAGGTAGTTCTCGCGACTGGGTATTGTCAAAAGTCAAGATCGGTTTCTCAAAGCGTGAAACATAGTCATAAACAACACTCAACTTGTCATCGTGGTTAATATCGAGGTAGACATCTGTCTGCTGGATCAGTTTCTCGACCAAGAGGGGGAAGGTGTTGGGATAGAGGGTCACATTTTCAAAACGTGACAAGAGCATGAGTTCAGGTGCCATCGTCGTATAGGCTGCGATGTAGAAATGCACCTCTGGCAAGGCTTGAACCAGATAGTCGATTTTCTCAAGATGCCAAGAATTGGTCAAATTAACACAAGTCATAATTGGCTGATAGACTGTGACTGGATAGTCAATTCCGGCCTGACGCCATTTTTCAGTAATAGCAGACCACTCCATCAGATGATAGTGCCACCAAACCTCACGCAAACGCCCAACCGAATGAGTATTCCAAGGTTTGTCCTGAGAGAGGAAATGCAAGATGGCTGGCAGAGGCTCCAAAGGAATCTGGAAGATGAACTCATGTCCATGTGAGGCAGCCCCACTGTCAAAGCCAATCTGAAAATTATAGTTCTGTCCCAGAGGAGCATAGCTGTCATGAAAGAGCATATTGAGGATGGACTGGTCTCCTTCACTCACATGTTGGTGTTCCCGCTCCGTCAACTCAACTAGCTCTTGTCTCACGGCTTCTGCCCGCCATTTTTTGTTATGGATCAAGAGTACACCTGCATTAAAGCCAACCCCAACTCCAAAACAAGATGGTGCAGCAGCAAGGTAGTTTTCGCCTAAGTCCATTTCAAAGAGAGCCGTCAAATCAGCCGTCACAACCAAATCACTATCCAAGTAAAGAACCTTGTCCTCTTCGACAAAATCAGGGATAAAGTAACGGGCAAAGGTCATGTGATTGATATGGGGCAGTTTATTGCTCCAGTTCATCTGAAATTGGGCGCCAAGCATCTTGACATCCACTAACTCACCGCCCATTTGCTCTACTATCGGCCTGAGAGCGCGGAACCATTCTTGGGGAATATCCTGATTAAAGATATAGACCTTGACATGGCTATTATGATAGCAGAGAGACTTGAGCGCTGTTTCAATCTGACGAATATAGGCATAATCTCCTGCGAGAACAATTGTTTTTTTCATTTAGTTTCCTTCAGTTCACAACGACTGCTTCTGTGATTCCAAAAGCGTGCGGATAGACTCGATCATTTGATCTACGGCTGCTGGTGAGTAGACATGACTGCAACCACTCAAGTCATGACTAGTGGTCTCAAAAGCAAATATAGGGATTTCTCTTTGCTGCACCTCTTGGATAATGTTTGCAATTTCATCCTCATGATTGATATCTAAGTAAAAGTCAATCTTTTCCAAGACTTTTTTGACATTCATGGGATTAAAGTAAGGATAGAGGCGTACATTCAGATGCGATTGCAAGTTCATGATTTCCGGAGCAAAATTGGTATGAGCTAGGATAGAGAACTCTACATCTGGCAGTTCTTGGATTAGGTGTTCGATTCTCTCTATATGACACGTATTGGTAAAAATAGCGGTCGCATACCGGGGAGCTTGAACTAAGGATGCTAATCCTTTATGAAAATCACATTTTTTCATGACGATATCAGACCACTCTAGTCCGTAGTAAAACCACCAGTCCTCCCTGAAACGGTTGAGGTTGATTTGATACCAGGGCTTGTCCCCTGTATAATGGATAATCTGAGCTGTCTTCTCAGTAGCAAGAGAATCGCTATACCAAGAATCCATCTGGTAATTTCGCGCCACCGTATCCATACCAACCATAAAATTATAGGTAGCTGGCAAAGGTTTCCAACGACTTTCAAAGAGGTGATTTAACACGCCCTGATCACCAAAAACTTGGTCATGCAGTTGGTCTGTCAAGCTCAACAAGTGCTCCGTCACCTTTTCTTGACGCCAGAGAGCGACATTGATTAGCAAGACACCTGCATTAAAAGTGCTAGGAACTAGCGCATCTGCGACAGCAGCTACTGGCCAGTCTGCCATATCTTCTAAAAAGAGTTGATCTAGGTTTGATCTAACGATAATATCCGAATCCATGTACAAGGCCAGATCTTCGCTAACAAACTGAGGAATAAAATAACGAAAGAAAGTTGCATAACTTAGGTGGGCTAGTGGCAAACTATACTCTTTCAAACCTTGATGACTAATCTTGACATTGACGATTTTTGAGGCTAGAGGTTCTAAACGTCTCTCCATGAGCTGAAACCATTCTGATGGCAAATCATCATTGAAAACATAAAAAGTCACTGCTCGATTATGGGCGCAGATTGACTTGATTGTTGTCTCAATCTTGTCCATATAAGCATTATCACCACCGAGTACAATGGCTTTTTGAAGCTCTTTTTTCATTTCGTCTCCTTTTCTTTTCACATTCTTTTGACTACTTTTCTACTACTATAGTTCTGATTTTTTCGATGATTATCTCACCTTCCTATTATACCTTTTCCCCTAGTTTATTTCAAACTCAAAAGAGGATTTTCCCCTTCTCGCATATAGAAAAAACCTTTGAAAAATCATGTTTTCAAAGGTTTTCCATTTTACTATTTATTCATTGATTTTTATATCTTATCAATGACTTTCTTGATCGTCATTCTGACTCTTCTTGGCAAGAAGACCGATACCTGTCACAGCTGCTAATGCTCCCAACAAAGCAGATGCTACCGAAGTCGACGCTCCTGTATTTGGCAAGGCTTGTTTCGGCTTGCTTGAAGCGGATTGACCTTGGCTTGCAATGTTTGCCATTGAGAGAGAGGTGCTTGTTAAAGTAGATGCCAGAGTACTTGCTGACGCAGATCTACTAATAGAATCTGAAATCGAAAGACTAGTGCTAATCGACGCTGACTCGCTCATAGACACACTTGCTGAAATCGAAGCACTTTCTAGAGTCGATTCACTGGCTAACATGCTAGCTGAGAGTGATGCGCTCGTTGAAGTAGATTCGCTCACTGATGTACTTGCTGAGATCGAAGCACTCTCCAACGCCAACTCGGCTGCTAGCATACTTGCAGAAGTTGAAGTACTTGTTGATGCCGATTGGCTTGAGCTCACTGAGGCAGATTCGCTCGAACTTACAGAAGCGGATTGACTAGCACTCAATGATGCCGATTGACTCGAACTTGCCGACGCTGACTGGCTAGCACTCGCTGAAGCGGATTCGCTGGCGCTCACTGACACAGATTGGCTGGAGCTGACTGAAGCGGATTCGCTTGAACTTACTGAAGCTGACTGACTCGAACTTGCCGACGCAGACTCACTGGCGCTCGCTGACGCTGATTCACTCGAACTTACTGAAGCAGATTGACTCACGCTGGCTGACGCAGATTCACTTGCGCTCGCTGAAGCGGATTGGCTGGAGCTAACTGATGCAGATTCGCTGGAGCTGACTGAGGCTGATTGACTGGCACTCAATGAAGCGGATTCGCTTGAACTTACTGAAGCTGACTCACTCGAACTTACTGAGGCTGACTCACTCGAGCTCACTGAAGCGGATTCGCTTGAGCTTGCAGACGCTGATTGGCTCGAACTCAATGATGCTGATTGACTGGCACTTACTGAGGCAGATTCACTTGAGCTGACTGAGGCAGACTGACTAGCGCTTACTGAAGCAGATTCACTTGAGCTTACCGAAGCAGACTGACTTGTGCTGACTGACGCAGATTGACTGGAACTTGCCGATGCAGATTCACTCGCACTCACTGAGGCTGACTGGCTAGCACTCAATGAAGCCGATTGACTTGAACTTCCAGACGCTGATTGACTTGCGCTTACAGACGCAGATTGGCTCGAGCTGGCTGACGCAGATTGGCTGGAGCTGACTGATGCGGATTGACTCGAACTTACTGAAGCGGACTGACTAGCACTTACTGAGGCTGACTCACTTGCACTCAATGATGCAGATTGACTCGAGCTTACTGAAGCGGATTGGCTCGAGCTTACAGACGCTGACTCACTCGCACTTACTGAGGCTGATCGACTAGCGCTCGCTGACGAGGACTGACTCGAACTTGCCGAAGCTGATTGACTAGCACTTGCTGAGGCGGATTGACTGGCACTTACTGAGGCTGACTCACTTGCACTCAATGATGCAGATTGACTCGAGCT